>CALBSF010000352.1 GCA_937927795.1 uncultured Rickettsiales bacterium | reverse complement strand
TTTCATCTTTTTTCTCAAAAACATCATCAAGTTTAATTTTAGGAACTTTAGCCCTAACCGCGTCAAAAACAAATGACGTAATTTGTTGATTAGGATTTTGTAATTTATAAAAGGCTTCATAAATATGGTCAGGATGCACTTTGTGCTGAACGCAAACCATTACATGAATAAAAACATTATCTTCGGTTTTAGTTTCAACTTTCACATCTAACTGCTGAACCCTCATATTTACTGCGCCCGCAATCTGATCTATCAAGGGAATTTTAAAATTCAAGCCAGGATGAGACATTTTAGAAAAACTTCCAAATCTTTGTATTATTAAAATCGTTTGCTCTTCAACGATAAAAAGAGAGGCATAAATAAAGATCACAACTACAACCAAAGCACCAATAAAAATTTCCATATTTTTAGCTAAATTAAATTTATAAAAAAGACGATGATAATGCTTACAATAAAATATTTAAAAAATCAAATTTTTTATCATCAACTCCAGCAATTAAATCATTGATGATTTTGGCCGAGGCAAACGAGAGAGTGAATCCAAGCGAGCCATGTCCCATATTAAGAAATAAATTACCATATTTTTCAACTCTGCAAATTAAAGGAATTGAATTTGGACGAAATGGTCTAAATCCTGACCAACTTGTTACTTGATTTAAATTGCCATGATCAGAAAAAGTTTGATTTATTTTTTTATTAATAAATTTAATATTATTTTGATTTATTTTTTCAGAAAACCCAGCAATTTCAACGGTTCCAGCCGCTCTAAAAACATCGCCGATTCTGCTATAAACAATTTTGTTTTCTACGTCAGTTAATGCCATTTTTGGAGCAATAAAATCTTCATTTGCTTCAATTGAAAGGCTGTATCCTTTAACTGGATAAATATTTGTTTCAACTTCAATTCCCTTCAAAAGCTTGTTACCAAAGGCTCCAAGAGCGCACACATAATTGTCAGCGGCAAAAACTCCTTTATCAGTATTTATTCCAGTAATTTTTTTACGATTAGTAAGAATGTTTTTTACATTAGTTTTATATTCAAAAACAACGCCATATTTTTTACGACAAATTTCAGCCAATTGCCTAGTAAATTCAAAACAATCTCCACTAGCATCGAAATCATATAAAATTCCACCCGCTAATTTTTTATTATCAAATAATTTTACCAATGTTGGCTCTTTTTCTACACATTCTTCGGCGGTTAAAATTTTTACTTTATCTCTTAAAAACTCATAAGAATCAAGCTTTGCCAAGGCTTTAGTTAAAGTTTTGGCACTGCGGTAGAAATGCAAAATTCCACCTTTGCTGTAATTAAATTTTACATCCTCTCTTCCCAAAATTTGCTGCAACATTTCTTTGCTGTAAGCAGAAATTTCAAATAAATTTTTAGCATTTTTTAATGAATTTTTTTTGGTAGAATTTAAAAAAAAATGATAAAGCCATTTGTAAAAATCTTTATCAAATAAATTTGTTAAAGAAACAAAGGAATTTGGCAAAAATGCCGCTTTAAACATGGAGCGAAAAGAACCTCCTTCTGCCCAAGTTTCCACGTGGCTATAACTTAACTGCCCGCCATTAGCCGCAGAACACTCATTTGCCGCGCCCGCTTGCCTTTCAATCACCCTCACCTCATGACCCTGCAAAGCTAAGAAATAAGCGGTTGTAACTCCAGCCACTCCCGCACCTAATACTATTACTCTCATTGATTGGTAAAAAAATTTCTATAAAATGAACTTAAAAAAACCAAAAATGCCAAATAAAGTCTTCAACATTCCTGCAAATTATGAATTTTTGCCTTTGGTTTTTGATTTTCTAAAAAGTAATTTTAGCGATCAAATCTCGCAAATAAAGGTTTTTTTACCTAATCGTAGAAGCTGCAGGGAGCTAAAAAATATTTTCGCCGCTCACAGCGCCTCATCACTACTGCCGCAAATCAAGGCTATATCAGATATTTCTTATGAAGATTTTTTTGATTTTTCTGACAATGTCAATGAAGAAATAATTAATCAAATTCTCGAAATTAAGCCCTTGAGCCGTATTGATTATTTACTGTTTTTAAGTAAAGAAATTCAAAATTTAGAAGCATTTGGTAAAAATTTAGAATTTGACCAAGCCTTTAAAATAGCCACCAATTTACAAGATTTATTTGAAGATTTTGAAAAAGAGGAGATATCTTTTGAAAAGATTTCCGATATTGATGATTCCAATCTCTCGCTTCATCGCCAAATTACCTTAGATTTTTTAAAAGCTTTTTATGTAAAAATAAAAAATTCTTTGATTAAAAATAACTTTTTTTCTGAAAGCTCTAGGCAGAATTTTATTATTAAAAAATATGTTGAAATTCTAGAAAAATCTCCAAGTAGAAAGCCTATAATAATTGCCGGCTCAACTGGTAGCGCAAACTTTAGTCGCAAGCTAATTAAGGCAATTACAAATCAAGAAAA
>CALBSF010000351.1 GCA_937927795.1 uncultured Rickettsiales bacterium | reverse complement strand
TTTATACCAAAAAGATGAAGCTTAAATGTATAATTAAATATGATAATTGGTATTACACCATTGCCATTCCAGAACTTCCAACAGATGCTCCTGCGCCTACGGCAAACACTGTCTGTGGAGTGGTAAGTTTTGCAGCAATGCTAGATCCAGATCGAACTGCATCTGCCGCCGAGCCCGCAGTTGAAATATAAATATTCCCATCTTCTGGAGTTTTAAGATAAGGGCGTCTACAAATCAGCTTACCATCCTCGCCTTCTCTGAGTGTGCGAATCATTGGGCCAGCTAACTCATCACCAAATCTAGATCTTAGATCTTCCTGAGAACCAGCTGGTAACTCAGCATCATAATTACTAACCAAGCCTTGCCTAGCTAAAGATTTAAATAATGGAGGAGCGTGATCTAAATCAAAAGTTATTCCATGAGTGTTAATTACAACATCATAGGCTTTTTCATCACCAACCTCATCTTCCCCGCGAATTTTTGTTGTTTTGCTTCCAAGAGCCACCACATTAAAAAACCCAGATCTATGCATCGCCAATAATTCTTCTGCAGTTTGAATCGGCATACCATTTTCTAAAATATGCTGAAAACGATCAAAAAAACATTCATATAAAGCCGTTTCTTGCGGAATTAATTTGGAGGAAGAAAAAGCGGCGCTCATCAAATAATACATACTCTGCCAAACTAAAAATCCATTAGCATCACCAAATTTTGCCTCTTTTAAATTTTCTTCTAACCTAGCCAAAGAGCCTTCTGGTGGAAGCAGCGCACCCTTTACTGCCTGTAGAATTTCTGTATAATTAGCCCCATCCAATTTGAGACCAAAAAATTTCTGCATTGCAAATAGCTGATCTTTAGCGCCTCCTTTCAATTGATCTAAAAATTCATTAATCTCATCAATGCTATGAGCCTTAGCATCATCTTCTTTACCAATGTTTTTAATCAACACATCTAATAAAAATCCACGAATTTCTGCCGCTTTTTCCAAATTTTCTGAAACCTCTAGACGATAACCAAGCTCTATAGATCGCATTAACATTAACATAGGTTGCCATAAGCGCATTTTTTCGCCCTGATCTTCAATAATACTAGCGAATGTCTCGCTAGTAAAATGGATTCCCTCTGGAAAAGTTGCTCTTTTTGTAGTAGGATCCCTAAATTCATCCCACAAAGATTTTTCTGGCTTCACTGTTTGCATCATTCCGCCCCTAGAAACCATATCGACTCGAAAAACAATTTCATCTTCCACATGCAGAATAAAAATCATCTTTCCTTCTTCATCAAATTTAAAATAACTATCCCTATAAATCGTTTTTAAAATATCAATTGCGCTTAGTGAAGTGCCCTCAATAGCAATATCAACAACCCTGGGATGAGTGGGATCTGCTTTTATCTCACTTGTAATTCTATCAAGCTGTTCACGCAATTTTTGCACTGGCCAAATTTGTGACAAATAACGATCCGATTTTCTTTCAGATTTTTTACTCCATCTTCCTACAGCTAGAACGGCGTCACTCACACTTAATTCATGTTTTTCATCTGAATTATTTGCAATAAATTCTATCCTTAAATCTTGCTCAGATATTTTTTCAAGATTCACTACCTCTGTGCCCACATGCCTTTCAATCACCAACCCCGCAGCTTCCAACTTTTTTAAATTTTCTTCGAAAATGGCAGCCTGATATAATCCAAATAAAATACGAGGATGATATTTTTTCCCAACCTTAAAATCTAAATATCTCTTTTCAATACTATTAAATATTGCCTCATACTGGTTTATCAATTCTTCTTGCTTCCCACGATATTCTCGCCTTTCATCATAATCCTCACCAAACCTTTCTTTAAATTTTACTAAAAATCTTTTAACAAAAATGTCTTCTACCGTTGTTTTAATGGAATTCTCATTTTCTTGCATCCATTTAAAAAAATCGTGACCAGAATTTGGCATCGCTGCAGAAACAGTAGGCACATTTAATAAATGCTCTATATCAGTTGTCAGTGGGTCATAAGGCAGCCCTGCCCCAAGAATTTGGGATTTTTCAAAAATGTGAATTGTGGATATATCTTCCGCAGAAAGCCTTCCTTCTTCTAGTTTTTCCACCAAACCTTTTATAAAACCAAACCCCGCAGGCCCAGTTCCTACTAATGCAACTGTTTTTGTCATAAAATTCTCACTAATTAATCAAGATTAATTTAAATTATGTTGCCATACTTAATTTGTAAAGTTTTTATTTCTTAGGGTATTTATTTAAAGAATATCAAGCGACTGCAAACATGCTAAAAGCCTTGATAATCATGCATTTTCATACCCAGTAAAACTTCATATTTTTAGTATCTAGGATTAAAAAATTGCATAATAATTATTTTTCATCTTTTAAATTGAAATAAAAAAAAGTTTGTTTATAATCGCGCCCTCGTTTTTATTATTTTGCGGGTGATTAGCTCAGTTGGTAGAGCATCTCCCTTACAAGGAGAGGGTCGGCAGTTCGAGCCTGTCATCACCCACCACTTAGTTTTTGTTAATAAGCTTTTTGCTATTTACAAAAACTTGTGCCACGCCGTAGCGCAAGCGAAAGCGGGCCTTTCAAATCTCTAAAATTTTCAAACCGCACTGCAGCCCATAAAGCGCAAGCGGGTCCCTTCTTTAGGGGGTGTAGCTCAGTTGGTTAGAGCGCTTGCCTGTCACGCAAGAGGTCGCGGGTTCGAGTCCCGTCACTCCCGCCATCCACAAGGATGGCAAAGTCCAAAGATGTCCATTTTACCCTTGATATTAAAGGGATCTCAGCTAAAGTTAGTCCAACCTCATTCAACAAAGTTCACTAAAATCCACCTGATTTAGGGGGCATAACATGGGGCACTTTTTTCCATTATAAATAAAATGCCCCCAATATGCCTTTGAATGACATCAAATGTAAAAGCATCAAACCTAAGGATAAAATCTTTAAGGTCTCCGATGAAAAAGGATTATATCTCGAAGTTAATCCAAATGGATCGAAATATTGGCGTTTGAAATATCGCTTCGATGGCAAAGAAAAAAGATTAGCGTTTGGTGTCTATCCAGAAGTATCACTCAAAGAAGCCAGAGATAAAGCAGATGAAGCCCGCAAACAAATACAAGAAGGCGTTGATCCGTCAGCAGAAAAAAAATTAGCTAAAATAACGCGCATGGTTGAAGCGGAAAATTCTTTTGAGCATGTGGCGCGTGAATGGCACGAAAAACAAAAAGATCGCTACACTGTAAAACATCACAAGGCTGTTTTAACAAGATTAGAAAACGATGCCTTCCCCCTGCTCGGCTCACGACCAATTAATCAAATCAAGGCTCCTGAGCTTTTAGTTACAGTTCAAAAAATTGAAAAAAGAGGAGCGGTTGATTTATCGCATCGCGTATTACAAACCTGCGGGCAAATTTTTCGCTATGCGATTGCTACAGGCAGAACAGACCGCGATATTTCTGCCGACTTGCGCGGCGCGCTTACTGTTCGCAAAAAAGTAAATCACGCAAATTTAAAAGAAGATCAGCTACCAGAATTTTTAAAAAGATTAGAAATTTACCAAGGCGAAGAGCAAACCAAAATAGCTTTACAAGTTCTTGTTTTAACTTTTGTCAGAACCGCTGAATTGCGTGGTATGAAATGGAATGAGCTTAATTTTGAGACAGCGGAATGGCACATTCCGGCTGAGCGCATGAAGATGAGAGAAAAACACATCGTACCACTTTCAAAACAAGTAATAGAACTACTTCAGCAAGTCAGAAGATTACACAACAATCCTGATTTTGTTTTTCCAAGTCGCATCAACCCACATAAACCTACCAGCGAAAATACTTTGATTTATGCAATTTACCGCATGGGTTATCACTCTAAAACAACCGCGCACGGCTTTCGCGCAACAGCATCAACAATACTGAATGAAAAAAATTTCCGCGCTGATGTTATAGAAAAACAATTAGCACATGGCGAAAGAAACAAAGTAAGAGCTTCCTACAACCACGCTCAATATTTGCCCGAGCGCAAACAAATGATGCAGTGGTGGGCGGACTATTTGGATAAGATTAAAAATTAAAATAACTCAATAAAATATGTTTGTATTTGTGACTAAATTAGCTAAAAATAACCACAAAAATAAATACAATTATAAAACCTATGTCATTTACAAAAAAAATTAATGCCTTTTTGGACGATGCTCTTTC
Organism: uncultured Rickettsiales bacterium; assembly: GCA_937927795.1. Lineage (GTDB taxonomy): Bacteria > Pseudomonadota > Alphaproteobacteria > Rickettsiales > UBA1997 > UBA2645. The sequence goes on along the minus strand of CALBSF010000351.1, from coordinate 9,430 downwards.
TCAAGGAGTTGTGGATCAGTCTGTAAAACAAAAGCTACAAACATTTGCAGAAAATTACGAACGTAAATCGGTCGCATCTTTTCTTAATATTGTCAGTCTTTTTGGTGGGATCGCAATTATTCTTGGCGCAATCCTGATAGTTTCTCACAACTGGCATCAAATTCCAAATATCATCAAAATTTCCACTTATATTTTAATACTTGTGGGATTCCACATTTCAGCTTATCTGTTGCGCGAAACTCATCCAAAAATTTCAAGAATTATCTATTTTATAGCTGCTGGCTATGTTCTTGCTGGCATTGGCTTGGTTGCACAAATATATCACTTAAGTAGTAAAAATGGTGAAGCCTATTTGATGTGGTTTTTTATGATTTTGCCAATGGCTATTTTGCTGCGTGATGGATGGATTGGCGTTATGTCTTTGCTTGGTTTTTATTTGTGGGCCAACATCAACGCTAATATAAATTTTCACGCTAATTGGCAAAGTCAAATCATGTTTATTACAACAGTTTTTAGCAGCATGATCTTACTGCCAAGAACCTTAAATCGCTTAAGCGATTCTTTTGATCATGCAAAGTTGATTGGATACATCTCTTTAGGGTTGATGACTTTGGTAATGGGATTTAATCATGAGCTTTCTTCAGAAGATTCAAACGGAATTATCTTACATCCAATCACAATCGCTATAATTGCCTTCAATGTGATTTGCTTAGCAACTAATCTTATAAGAAACTTTCGCGCTAAGGCAAAACTTTCTGATCTCATTCAGCTGCCAGAATCTATAATCTTGGCATTAAGCATAATTCCTTTATTCGCTTACTTAGATCAAAAAATACTGATCTCAATTTTATATTGGGTAGTTTGGTTTTGGGTTGGTGGAGTTATGATTTATAAGGGTGAAATGGAAAGAAGCAGAAGCCTTATTAATATTGGAATATGGTGCGTCATGATTGGTTTGATTGCTAGGTTTGTAGACTTGGTAGGAACTATGCTATTCACCGGATCAATGTTTATTCTCTTCGGTATAGTGCTAATAACAATTGCCTTCATTGGAGAAAAATATCGTAAACGCCTAATAAATAATGTTTTTAGAAGCCATGTCACACAAAAATAAATTACTCTTTCTGGTAGCAGCAATTCAGGTCTTATTTTTTGTTGGTTGGTATTGTCTAGAGCATAACAAACTACACAATCCAGAATCACAAACAATTCTTGTAAAAACCGTACCAGTCGATCCAAGAGATTACTTAAGTGGAAACTATCTAACTTTAAGATATGAGTTTAGTGACTTGTGGCGTTTCAAAGGCAAGAACCAAAGTATTAAAGAAGCATCTGGTAACGAAATTTATGCAGTTCTTAAAAAAGATGGATCTTCGTATGTTCCTGATTATGTCTCTTTAGAGAAGCCATTGGTAAGAGATGATCAAGTTGTGATAAAGGGGAAATATACTGGTAATTTTGGACGCATAGAATATGGAATAGAGAAGTATTTTATTAACGAAAATACAAAAGAGCCAAAAAGAGAGGATAAAGTTGAAGTTATGCTGGTTGTAGGTGATGACTTAACGGCAAGAATTAAAAACTTGGTGGTCAATGATAATGAATTTAAAAACTAGATCATTTTCAGAATCTCAAATGATCAATCGTGGGCGGACTATTTGGATAAACTTAAAAGAGGAATATAAATGGACTCATTTTTAACCATGGAGCGTTTTTTAAAAATGCGCGGACATTTGATTACGCCGCTTTTTTCAATTCTTCCACTTGATCACGACTTCAACTTTAACAAGAATCAAAACGATCCGCTAAATACTTTATCAACTGAAATAGAGTATGTTAGGCGTAATCTAAAACAAATTGGCGATGAGACAAAAATCTCAAGATTGTGCAGGATTGTGAATTATGCACTCTATATCCACGCGGTTGATTTAGGCGATATCATAGATGAAAAAACTCTCATATCACACAACCTATATCACAACCTCATTTCAATATACATCACTCATCAAAATATAAGCCAGATTGATCGAGAAAAATATTTAGATCTTTGCAAAAATAACCAAGGCATCATGTTAGCAAGCGATACATTGCGAAGATTTGAAAGGATTCTCGATAAAGAGGGTTTTGACAGCAAAACATTTAATCTATCAGCAATTTTTCTAGTTCTATTTTGGGCAAATTTGGAAAGACTGAAAAAAGTACTTAGAAACAAAGCACTGGGAAACTTTAACGAAGCAGAAAAATCAGGAGTAGCCCTTTTTGATATTGAAGTGATACGAATGGTTAAAGATTGCACTGAATGCCATATGTTAATTCATTACATCGGGAAATTTTTTATACAAAATGGTTCTGCTGAAATGGAATATATAGAAAGTATTGGCAAAAATAAGATGATAAAAAGCACTCAAGCCAAAGGTGGCAAAAGCAAAGGAGAGACTGGCAAAAAGATAGTAGAGGCAACTATTTTTTTCTGGAAAAAATGCGTTGAATATAAGCCGGAATTAATAATTAAGACTTTTTCAGAAGGCCTTTATTGTGCCTATAAAAATCCCAAAAATAAAGAAATTGCCAGCATAGAAGAAATAAAAAGGTTTATCATAAATTTAGAGGAAAAAGAAAAGCTGGAAATTCTTAAAAAATCCCCGGCAAAGCCTGATTCTATTGCAAAGAGACTTGGAGAAATTCTTAAAAATTTAAGTTCAGACTGCTAGCACTTTGAGATTCACAAGATAGCAAACTCAATAATTTTTGGTTTATTTAGTTTTCGAAAACTCTCAAGCGAGTTCATTTCAAAAACTAATAAACTTTAAATATGACAAATCAAATTAATCTTCCTGATGCTGGATTCATCAGGCTTAAAGATCTTCTAAAAATTATCCCCGTCAGCAAATCAACCATCTATTCTTGGGTAAAGCAAAACAAGTTCCCCAAGCCCGCTAAAATCAATGGAAGTCGAGCTTCTGGCTTTTACGCTCAAGAGATTAAGGAATTTATTAATCACCTCTAATCATAAGCACAATCGCCCGCATTTGGGCAATTTTTTCTTAAAACAATTTTTATTATTTAAACTATGTCAGAGCCAAGAAACCAAATGATCTCAATCAAAGTCAGCGAGAAAGAATATGATTTTGTTAAAACTAAAGTCGCCGAAGAAGGCTTATCAATTTCTGATTTTATCAGAAAAAAGGTTTTAGCGGAAGAGTCTCTGTCAAATAAACTATTTCAATATAGAGCGCTTAGAATGCTTTCCTCCTGCGTGGCCTTTGTCAAATTTGTTTCTGAAAACAAAATGACTAAGGAGGAGCAAGAAGCGTTTTGGACTGAGATCGAAAAAATGAGAGAAGAGTTAGGCGTTAGTTAGAAATTAAGCTAGATTGAAGTACGCCATTATTAGATTGTTTTTGGTAATGGCGTAATTTCAAAAAATGCAAATTTAATTAATTAGCAATAATGGCAAAACCTAGGTTTGAAAAAAATATCATTTCCTCAACATCTGCAAAACCAACTTAACCATTTTATCTTTTTGTTTCGGGTCACTTTCAGCAATTAGCAGCGTTAAAGCTGTGAGCGCTTGTGGGCTGATTTTTGTTTGATCAAGCAAGTTGCACTTTTTCAAAAACCACACGAAAGCAAAAGCACCGCATCTTTTATTTCCATCAACGAAAGGATGATTCTTCACCATAAAATAAAGCAAGTGTGCGGCCTTTTCTTCTAAGGTTGGATAAAGAGCCACACCTCCAAAAGATTGCATAATATTGCCAAAAATTCCGATGACATTTTCAACCTCGCGCTCTTTGGCAAAAATTGCGGTTGCCTCACCTTTCTTGAGTAATTCTTTTTTAAGTTCAGTAATTGCGCCTTCTAATTCTTTGGCGGTCAAAGAAACTGACTTTTGGGTTTTGCCGATATTTGCCAGCTGGTCTTTATCGTAAGCATCAAGTGACAGCCAAGTTTCAGCAAAGGTGGAAATTAAGTTTAAAACATCGTGATTATCAATTTTTTGGTCAGATGGCAGAAGAGTTTTTATGTTTTCAATTGCTTCTAAAAATTGGGAATAGTTTTTGGCAATTTGCTTTTTATCAATTGCATATCCTTGCAAAACATAATCTTTAAGAATCTTAGTTGCCCAAATACGAAACTTAGTCGCCTGTTTTGAATTCACCCGATAGCCAACCGCAATTATCGCATCAAGGTTGTAGATTTCTATCGACCTAGCCACCTCTCTTTTACCTTCTTTTTGAACTGTTTCCAAAATGGAAACAGTTGCCTTTTTCGAAAGCTCTTTTGATTCAAAAATATTTTTTAAATGCTTGGAAATAGCAGCTTTACCAACGCCAAAAAGATCAGCAATTTGATTCAGATTTGCCAAAATTGTTTGCTTTTCAATATCATGATGAAGCTCAATCGCGCCGTCTTTCGCTTGATAAATAACACTGGTTTGTGGTGGTGATTTTTTAGTCATTTTTATTTTAATTTATTTTTTAAGTGGTTTTTAAAAAAGAGATTTTAAATTTAATTTAAAAAAAATCTTCAAGAAATTCAAATTAATTAGGTAAGACGAGGCTAAATTGGTAATCAAATCTTTTAGATAAATAGTAAGATGCTTATTAAACTTATCGCAATTTATTAATGTGGGCAGCCAATCGTCTGCCGCTCTCAACTCAATGTTTACGGGCGTTTTAGGAAATTGTATACACAACGCTATACAAACTGCAAAGTTGCAGAAATTTAAGCGACTTACAGAATCTTACCAAGTTTGACCCTAGAAAACAGTGCATCCACTTGACTTAGACAGCTTGCACCGAATAGGTGCGTTGGGTGTGTATGAATTTTAAGCAGCTTCGCTGTAAAAATTGCAATATAAGCTCAAGACAGCAAGAACAAAAAATAATTTTTATTTCAGATGATGATTTTCTGTTCAGATGGTTTCTTTTTTTAAAGAAACTATCAATTTTATCTATTTATTGTCAGAAAAATATAAGTTATTATCTGACAACAGATTATAAAATATTTAAGTTTTAATCTTATGATTACCGATAAAATTCTAAAAAAAATAAAAGCTAAAAAGAGGGGTTGGGTTTTTTGCGCTAAAGATTTTCATGATCTTGGCTCAAGAAATGCTATTGATAAAGCGTTGTCTAGAATGTCTGATGATAGCGTAACTGATGACAGTAATAAAATCGTTAGAGTTGTTAGAGGAGTTTATTACTACCCAATAATTCAAGATAATATCGGCATTATCCCACCAAACCTAGATGATGTTGCAAATGCAATTGCTCGTGGTGCTGGCATTGCAATTTATCCATCTGGTGCAACTTCTGCAAATATGCTCGAGCTTTCCAATCAAGTTCCCTCTCAAAATGTTTATTGGACGCATGGAAAATCAATAACTAAGCAGGTTGGTAAAAATGTGATACAATTTAAACATATTAGAGCTAATCCGCTTCATAATACCCCTGCTGTGGTGATGGTGGTTTTAAATGCGTTGAGCTATCTTGGAAGCAATAAAATAGATGATTTAGCTATTAAAAAATGCTCTAAAGTTCTGAATGATTCAGATAAAAAACATTTACAAAAAATGTCGTCTAGGGTTTCTGGCTGGGTTGCTGATGTTATTCCTAAAATTATTGCAGCATGATAGACAAAACTTATTAAACTCTTTAAAAATTAACCTGTGATCTCTTTTTAAATTGATAAACTATATGGCTAAGTATTCTCAACTAGCACCACTTTCTGTAAAAGAAAAACTAGATATAACGCTTCTCTTGATAACTTTTTTTTCAGTATTGGAGAACAAGAAAAATCGTGAGTCTTTAGATTTACCAATCGAGGCAGGAAGAGCGGTAGCGCTATCGCTTGGAAATTTTTTTACTTGGTGCGATAAAATAAAAAAAACTGATATTAGACCAAAATTACAAAGAATCTGTGAGTTGGTAAATACTCTACAATATAGAAATTTACTAACCCTTGCTGGCGTGGCACAAGGCTCTCCTCCGCTGAGCAATTGCTATTATGCTGGTTACGAACTTACAAGCATTGAAAAGAAGGGAATTTTGTTTTTAGGAAAATATATTGGAGCTGAATTTATTGCAGATCAGATTAAGTGCAATCTAGCTTACATAACTGGCAAAACTGAAAAAGGAGATTTGCATGCTGGAAGTGGAATAGCCCTGAGTGAAAACTTAATTTTGACCTGCGCACATGTAATAAACGACATGCACCTAGATGAAGAACTGGAGATAAATGGGATCAGATATAAGATATCAAAATCTGAATCTCATCCATCAATTGATTTTGGAATAATTATTTTAGAAGATAAAATAAAAGTACATTTTCATAAGGACTTGGCACTAAGAAAGGCCGGCATTTTAGAAAAAATTATTGTAGCAGGATTTCCAAAAATACCTAGGAATAAAAATGAGAAGCGAAGCCCTATTATTCAAAAAGGCGAAATAGCTTCAACGGATTATGTAGTAGATTATGGGACGGGAGAAGTATTAGAATTATTTACAGCAGTTTCTCGACCGGGAAATAGCGGAGGACCATTGATGTCGCTTGACGGAAAATTATTAGGAATAGTAACGAGGAGTTTAGGTAAGAAGTCAGAAGAATGTGACGATGGTGAGATCTCAGTACCTTTCTTTGCCTCAGTACCTGCAGAAGTTATTTTCAAAGGTTTTAAAGAGTTGAAATTGGCAGAAGAATCATCTCTACCTTGGGAAGATTTTCAATAAACTATTAACAAAAGTGATCTGGCACCTTTTTTCTTTAATTAATAAAACTACCCCCACATGTCTTTGAATTATGTTTTACTAACAGGCGCTGGATTTTCTAAAAACTGGGGAGGATGGATTGCGAATGACCTTTGGTCTGTAATATTATCTCATCCATTAACTCAGAAAAATGATAAGTTAAAAGATTCGTTATGGAGCAATAAGGAGTTGGGTTTTGAAAATATCTTTGATGATAAAGCTCTTGATGCAAAAGACAAAGCAGATTATCAACAAGTTGTAATAGATTCTTTTGTGGAAATGCATGGAGTCTTAAAATCACCCAAATTCACACCTGACAAATTAAGCCACAGCTTTTCTATTCCAAACACATTCTCCGACGAAATCATGAACAATTTTGACGGCTTTTTTAGTCTTAACCAAGATTTATTTTTTGAATATCTTTCCATCAAAGACTGGGCTTATCCTTATATAAACAACGCTAATGAAATATATGATATTTTTCAAAACAAGAAGGAAGAAATCGGAGAATTAAAAAATAATTTAGGCAAAATGACTTTTACAGTTGGAACAAATTTGACTGACAAAACTAAATCAAAGCCATATTACAAAGTACATGGTTCTTTAAATTTTAAATCTGATAACGGAAGTAATTTAATAATCATGGGCAGATTAAAAGAAAATCAAATTAATGATTATGAACTTTTAAAAAAATATCGCGAAGATTTTCCTAGAATTTTAATGAATGCAAAAAAATTAATGATAGTTGGCTATAGTTTTAAAGATGACTATATTAACCAAATAATATTCGATTCTGTCATGAAAAATAATTTAAAAATTTGGATTATCGACAAATCTGAACTGGAAAGTTTAATTTATAACGCCGCCCAAGCCAAATTCTTTGAAAATAATAAAGAATTTTTTAATGAAGAGTCTTACAAAGAAACTAAAAGAGCTCAATTTAGAAAAAAGACTGAGCTGGAAAAGGGGGAATTATTTAGAAAAATATATGACGAACTAAAAGGTTATTTCAAACAATCTTTAATATGTATTAGCACAAATAATTTAAGCATTTTTAATACTAATGACTTAGAAGTATCTAGAATTAATAGATATTTTTTTGATAAATAACGCACCAGAAAAAAGTGACCTGGCACCTAATTTTTTAATCATTGTGAAATTGAGGAATTTTGAATAGTCTTTTTTAAAGATAAAAACGCGATAAAAAGGGAAAGTGACCTAGTGAACTGTACCCATTTTTTAAACAACCTATCCCTTCCAAACTGACCAACACCGATCATTTTAATTTTTTAACTTAAATTGGTCAATTCATTGTTTTGCATCTCTCCTTGCAAGGAGAGATGCAAAAGCGCGCGATTTTTTTTAAAGTTTTGCTCGGCAAATCTTTGATTAAAAATAGTTGGTGGCATTTTTAAGGAACTGTGGATTCGCTTGTGGTTGTAATAATGGATTTGAATTGCAATTGCTTCAATAAGCTCACCTTGGCTTGGGTAATTATTAAAATCTTCAAGCTCAAATTTAAATTTTTGGTAAAAAGATTCCTGCCTGCCATTTTGCCATGGACTGGATTTTTTACTCATTGAAGATTTGATATTTCGTGACTCTAAGATTTTAAGTAAATCATCGCTACGATATTCACTGCCTTGGTCAGAGTGGAATATTGTCGGTGATTTTTCTCTTTTATTTATCGCATCAATAAGTGTTGAGATTATCAACTCTTTATTATGTCTGCTTGCAATATTCCATGCAATTACTTCCCTGGTAAAAGCATCAAGAATTGTAGCTAAATAAAGAAACTTATTTCGATAAGAAAGATAAGTAAAATCCGATACCCAGACTTGATTTGGTTGATTAATTGCTAAATCAATAATCAAATTTTTAGCAGAATTTGCCGGAAATTTACTCTTTTTAAATCTGGGCTTTTTTCTTAATTTTTTAGCCTTGATATTAAATAGCCTCATTACCCTTCTTACTCGCTTTTTATTAACTCCTAAAGTAAGAGCAATACGACGATGTCCATAAGCTCTATGGTCAAGCAAAACAGATTCAATTTGTTGCTTTAATAACAAATCCTTAGCCGGAATCTTTGGTTTATAATAAATTGAAGTTCGAGAAAGTGATATTTGGCTACAAGCAGCAGATTTGCTGATTGTAGCCTTATTTGAAGATAAAAAATAATCCACGACAACCTCGCGCTTATTTCTTTTTTTTCCCTAAGCGACTTTCGGCAACTAAAGAACCTATGATACTAACCAAAGCCTCGTTCTCACGCTTCAACTTTGCTAACTCTATAACAGCTTGATGTTGATTAGCTTTATTCTTAAGTAAATTATAAATTATTTTTGGAACAACGGCATACTCACGAGCTAAATCAGGCACTCTCTCACCTTTATCAGTAACGCGTTTGATAATTTCTAACTTTTGATTTTCTGTTAAACTTGGAATTCCTCTAGGCATAAATTTCTCCTTAATTTAATTGATAAAATTAGCACATTAAAACAAGTTTTGAATGTGCTTTTTTGTTCAATTTAGGAAGGGAGAGAGTGTATTAAATTTGGGGTACATTGCCACCCAATACATGCCAATTGAAATAAAACTTTCAACAATGTTATTAAATTTAATCCCAATTCTCCCATTAGATGGCGGACGTATGCTATTTTCTGTATTACCACCAAAAC
>CALBSF010000350.1 GCA_937927795.1 uncultured Rickettsiales bacterium | reverse complement strand
TGAGGGGAGAGGGTTAGGGTGAGGGTGATTGGTTTAAGATAGCACCAGAGGTTATCTACTAAAAATGGATTGCTTACGCTTTCCTTGCAATGAAGAAGGGCTTATATGCTACGAGGAAGGCGTAAGCAATCCATTTTCTAAATATCAAAACAGTTGCTTTAATTTGGTTTGTTATATTTCGACAATTCTTCCTTTATTTCTTCCTCGCTTAAATCAGGTCTGAGTTGCTTTATATTTGGCACATGATGCTCGTTGCCGTGCATGTCAACTATGGTTGTAACATCATCATCTGATTTGATTTTTTCTTCAGCTATTCCGCGGTTTAATTCGTGCTTTAAATCTTCTATGCCGATCTCTTTTTCTATTTCTTTAAATTGTTTTTTAATTTCTTGATAAAATTTTTTAGCGCGATAGAAAATTTTTCCTAAAAAATAAGCAATTTCTGGCAAGTCTTTTGGTTTGATAAAAAAAAGAGCAACTAAAAAAACAACAATTAATTCTGCAAATGAAAAGCCAAACATTAGCCAAACCTGCCTGTTATATAGTCTTGAGTTTGTTTTTCTTTGGGATTGGTAAAGATTTTATCGGTTGTGCCATATTCAACAATTTTACCCATATTAAAAAAAGCGGTCATATTAGAAACTCTTGCCGCTTGCTGCATTGAGTGGGTAACGATAATGATGGTAAAATTATCTTTTAAATCATCAATTAATTCTTCAATTTTGGCGGTGGCAATTGGGTCAAGGGCAGAGCAGGGCTCGTCCATCAATATTATTTCTGGCTCAATTGCAATGGTTCTTGCGATGCATAATCTTTGCTGTTGTCCGCCAGAAAGACCGCTGGCTTGATCATTAAGGCGATCTTTTATTTCGTCCCATATTCCAGCTTTAGTTAGGCTTTTTTCAACAATTTCATCAAGCTCACTTTTATTTTTGAAAAGCCCGTGAATTCTGGGGCCGTAAGCTACATTTTCATAAATTGTTTTTGGAAATGGATTTGGTTTTTGAAAAACCATTCCAACTTGAGCGCGAAGCAGCACTAGATCTAGGTTTTCGCGATAAATATTTTTACCATCAATAAAAATTTTACCATCAATTTTGCAGCCCAAGATTGTGTCATTCATACGATTTATGCAGCGCAAAAAAGACGATTTTCCGCAGCCAGAAGGGCCAATTAAAGCGGTAACGCTATTTTGCTCAAAATCTAGGTTGATATCAAACAAAGCTTGCTTTGAGCCGTAAAATAAATTAATATCTTTTGCAGAAATTTTGCTATGGTTCATTGATTTTTGGACTTTGTCGCAATTGTTAGGTAAATATGACATCAATCATAACATAAAAAATTTATAATGCAAAAACTCAAAAAATTTATCCCAGAATCGCTCTATGGTAGATTTTTATTGATGATCGCGCTGCCCGCTTTAATTGTGCAAATTGTTTCAATATATGTATTTTTTTATACCCATCTAGACGTAGTAAGCAAGCACATGGCGCGTAATGTGGTTGAAGAAATGGCCTTCATTAAAAACTATGTCAGTCGTCCTAATTACGAAAATTTAATCAGAGATTTTTCTCAAAATATCGAGCTTGATTTTTCTTTTGAGGAAAAAAGAAAATTAAAAAGAAAATCAAAAATTGCCGATAGCAGCTGGCAAAAAAATAAAGCTTATGACTATATTAAGCCGTTAATCAATCCTTACAACAGACTGGAATCAGAGCTAAATAGCCACAGAATGACCCCATATGAAATTTTTGAAAATCCAGAAAATGAAGATTTGTTGATCGTTAAAGTGCAAAGCACGAAAGGCGTAATTTCATTTGATGTTCCAATCAAAAGAATTACCAGCTCTAGCGGCTATGTCTTTACTTTTTGGATGATTTTAACTTCGTTAATTACTTCAGTTATTTCAATAATTTTTTTAAGAAATCAAATTCGGTCAGTTCATGAATTAAGCAGTGCGGCAGAAAAATTTGGTCGCGGGCAAGATGCTCCAAACATTAAGCCAAGCGGTTCTAAAGAAATTCGCTCTTTAACAATTTCTTTTATCAAAATGAAAGAAAGGGTGATGAGACAGATTTCGCAAAGAACTGACATGCTTTCCGCCGTCTCTCATGATCTTAGAACGCCGCTTACTAGAATGAAATTGCAGCTAGAGATGATGGGGCAATCTCAAGAAACCGAAGATCTCAAGCAAGATATTTCTGATATGGAAAAATTGGTTGATGAATATTTAAATTTTGCAAAAGTTGGTGAAAGAGAAAAAAATCATCCAACAAAAATCAAAGAATTTTTGCGAAATAATATCATATATTACT
>CALBSF010000349.1 GCA_937927795.1 uncultured Rickettsiales bacterium | reverse complement strand
CATGAATTTAAACTAACCCCTCACACTTGTTATGTTGGCTTAACTCCTGATAACATTAGTCGCTTAAAGCCTTTGATGAGTATGTTTTATCAACAAGCTGCGGCCTTTTTTACTGCTCACATGCCAAGACCAGATGAAAAATATGGTGTTTTAATGTTGATGGACGAGTTTCCAACTTTAGGAAAAATGGAACAATTTCAGGCTGGTATTGCTTATTTTCGTGGTTATAAAGTTCGTTTATTTTTGATTATTCAAGATACTGAGCAACTAAAAGGAATTTACGAAGAAAGTGGCATGAACTCATTTTTATCTAACTCAACTTATCGTATTACATTTGCTGCAAACAACATGGAAACAGCAAATTTAATTTCACAACTTTTGGGAAATAAAACTGCAGATCAAATTTCTTACAACAAACCTAAATATCTTGATTTAAACCCTGGCGCAAGATCTCTACACGTTTCTCAAACCCAAAGAGCGTTATTATTACCGCAAGAAGTTATTCAATTACCAAAAGATGATCAGATTATTTTAATTGAGTCGCAGCCACCAATTAGATCAAGAAAAATTAGATATTTTGAAAGTAAATTCTTCACTAGAAAATTACTTAAAAAAACAGTTATTCCACAACAAGCTCCTTATATGCCAGATTATTCTAAGGTTAAGGAAAGTAAGGCTGATGCTGCTAAAAATAAGAATGATGCCACTTCAGGCGCCCCTGCTGGAAGCCCACCTGAAGGTTTGAATTAGATAATTATTTTGGTGCACCCGAGAGGATTTGAACCTCCAACCTTTGCCTTCGGAGGGCAATACTCTATCCAGTTGAGCTACGGGTGCAAAATTTCCTGGAATTAATATTACAAAAACCTAGCTTTTATATTTCCTTAACATTCCCCTAACCTCGCCTTCAATTTCTTCATTATCGAGCGCAAAAGCTATATTAGCTTCTAAATATCCCAAAACATTGCCACAATCAAATCTTTGATCGGTTATTTTTGAGTAATAAAACGGATTATCCCTGCACATTGCCTTCATGGCATCAGTAAGTTGAATTTCGCCGCCACTACCCGCTTTAGCGTTATCTAAATATTTAAAAATTTCTGGCTGTAAAATATATCGACCCGTAATAGCAAGATTTGATGGTGCAACTTCTGGACTCGGCTTTTCAACCATATCAGTGATTACCTGATTATCAAGTGCTTGAATAATTCCATATTTATTAGTGTCTTTCTTTTCGACTTCTCCAACCGCAACAATGCTAGATTTTTCTTCTTTTGTATAATATAAATCAATCATATCAGATAAGAAATTTTGCTTACGATTTTTTGATTTGAGTAACATTTCATCAGCTAAAATAACCACAAAAGCTTCATCTTCAGCAATAAAATTTTTAGCACACCAAATTGCGTGACCAAGTCCAAGTGGGCTTTGCTGCCTAATAAAAGCTAGTTGTCCGGCTTTTGGCATCCATCCCATTACTCTATCCAATTCTTGTGATTTATTTTTTTCATCAAGCTTTGATTCAAGCTCGTAAGCATGATCAAAGTGATTATTAATAGCATTGTTATTACGCCCTGTAACAAAAATAAATTTTTCAATGCCAGCTTCCCTCGCCTCTTCAAAAGCATATTGAATTATCGGCTTATTAGCTATTGGCAACATTTCTTTTGGCATCGATTTTGTCGCTGGTAAAAATCTCGTTCCAAGACCACCAACTGGAAAAATCGCCGTTTTAACTTTCCTCATTTTCAACTATACTTTCATTGTTATTTTCGTTCAAAATTTTCAATTTACGATAAATTGTTGAGCGACCAATATTTAATTGCTTTGCAACTTCAGATAAATTGCCGTTATGAATATCAACCAACCTTCTAATAATTTCTTCTTCAATTGCATCAATTGTTTTGCATTTTCCTTCATCATCAAAAATATCAACCAATTCACTATTTATATCAGAACTTTTTTTGATAACTGATTTTGCCTTAGTTAAGTTATTATTTTCTTTATTTAATAATTGTGGAAAATGTTCTGGCTGTAAATATTCGCCATCGCAAAGAACTACTGCGCGAAAAATAGTATTTTTTAATTGCCTGATATTATCTTCCCAATCGTAAGTATATAATAAATACAAGGCGTCATTGACTATTCCTTTAATTTTTTTATTTTCATTAATTGCGAAATCACGACAAAAATTTTCTGCTAAATTTTTTATTTCCTCTTCACCTCTTTCTTTTAAAGAAGGAATTATGATTGGAAAAGAAGCGACTCTGTAGCGCAAATCTTCACGAAATTTTTTAATTTCCGATAAGGCTTTAAGATTTTTATTTGTTGATGAAATTATTCTAACATTAACTTTTACTGGATGTTTAGAATTTACTGGGAAGAACTCGCCTTCTTGCATAAAGCGCAAGATTTTGGTTTGTAATTCTAATTTTAATTGATCGATTTTTTCTAAAAATAACGTGCCATTATTTGCTTCGCGCAGCTTTCCTAAATTTTTTGCTGAACCATCTATAACTGTTTTTTCGGTTCCAAATAATTCTTCTTCAGCATTAATTGCTTTTAAGGCGTCGCATTCCACAACCACAAAAGGCTTTCCTGATCTAGCGCTAGAGCCATGAATTGCTCTTGCTAAAAGCTCTTTTCCTGAACCATTTGGCCCTTCAATTAAAACCGAAATATTTGAACTAGTAGCTTTTTTGGCCAATCTGATTGTTTCTGATATAGCTGGACTTTGACCAATAATATCAGAAAAAACAACCTGATCCTTGTTTTTTCTAACCAAATGAGAAACTTGATATTTAAGATTTTTTTTCTCAATCGCATTATTGATCGACGCAGTAACTCTGGCTAATACGTCCTTATCACCCTTAACAATATAATCAATTGCACCATAATTAATCGCATTAACCGCTAAATTAACATCTTGATTAGCAGTTAAAACTATAACTTGCACATCACCTTTAATTGTTGAAATTTGCTTTAAAACCGCCAATCCGTCGAGATCTGGCATTGATAAATCTAATAACATCACATCAATATCATGACAAGAGAGATCTTGCACAGATTTTTTATTAATAAAAAAATCTACAACTTCTCTGCCACTATTCATAATTAAATGATTGTGTCCCATGTTGCTGATAAATCTTCCAAAAGACTTACACTGCGTTGGCTCGTCATCAACTATTAAAATGTTCTTTTTCACCATATTTTAAAATTTACTTTATATTTTTAATCTTTTTTTCTTGTAATAATTGAGTAATTCTAGCCGCAGTTTCTTCAACTGATTTACTAGTAACATCAATAATTGGGCAACTAAGTTTAGCAAACAACTTTCTTGATTCGATAATTTCACTTTTTATTTTATCAACATCAACATAATCAGAGTCAAAATCTTGACCAATTGATTTTAGCCTAGTTTGCCTAATTTGCAGTAATTTTTCTGGATTAATGGTCAGCCCTACAACCAAAGGCTTTCTTAGGTCATAAATTGATTGAGGAATGGTTTCAATCGACACAAAAGGAACATTGGCTGTTTTATAACCACGACAAGAAAGATAAACTGAAGTTGGAGATTTTGAAGTTCTTGAAACTCCAATAATAACTATATCCGCATCATATAAATCCCAACTTTCTTGACCATCATCATGAGCCATGGTGTAATTTATTGCCGCAACTTTTGAAAAATATTCCTCATCTAATAAATGTTGCCTTCCAATTACATGACTAATATCCATATTTAAATAGTTGGAAAATTCTGCAATAATTCTAGATAAAACTGGAATGCAAGGAACATTTAACTCTGCGCATTTTTTTTTCAAATCTTCAACTATTTCATCTTGCAAAATTGTATAAAGAACAATTCCTGGATTTGATTTTATTGATTCAAAAATTTTGTCAACTTGAGATTTTGTTCTTACTAATGGCCACATAAAATCATTAGAGTCAACCCCCTCAAACTGCGATAAAACAGCTCTGGCTACTGAATTTAAGGTTTCTCCAGTGGAATCCGACACTAAATGTAAATTAATAACTTTTTCTTTGGTCATTATCTTTTCATCGAAGGAATTTTGATGTCAGAATTCACAATAACTGTGATTCTTGTGCCTTGTGGAATTCTGATTATTGGTTGCAAATCAAGGGAATTACTAATTACTTGACCAACGGTATCAACAACAGTTCTACTAACATCATAAAGCGCTTGGTTAGAAGCATTGCCGGTAGTGGTAACTGTTCCTTGTTGTGGATTATTCGTTGTAACTGTTGTGCCATCATTGGTAAGTAATTTTTGTATTGCTGCCACACTACCAACCGCTAGAATACTAGTTAACATTGAATTTGCAATTACTGCACTATATTTATTGTCTGTTTCACCTTGAATACCAGATCTACCAAACTGATCCGAAGCATTAAAAGTAATCGCCAAGTCAACACCATCAGGTCTGATTAAGCGGCTCCAAGAAATTTCTACCCTACCTTGACCACGATTTATTCTGCTAGAATAAGAACCAAATAAGCGAGATCCCCTTGGAATAAGAACATCTTTTCCAGCTTCACCATAAACATCGCGGCTCACAATTGCTCTAACAAAACCTGGAATTTCAGTGTTAATAGCGGTTTCAAGCACCGCAGTAAGCAATTTTCCTTGCGCAATTGTGTGATTTCTATCTTCAATATAAGTTGTTTTAACAGTGGTTTTGGTTTTTTCCAACTTATCAATGTCATCTTCTTTTAATTTTACAATAGTTTTATCATAACCAACACCAAGAGACGGCCCGCCATCAGCAACCGCGCCTTTAACTACAATTATTGGAGAATATCTTGGATCTAATTCTTTTGCATTTTGAGCTGCATTAGGATTTTGCTGATTAGTTGGATTTAAACCTTGATTATTTTGATTTGCCGCCTGATTAGCTGATTGTTGATTAGTTGGATTATTTTCAGGAGCTCTTAAATCTTTTGGAATTAAAACATTCATCACCGGCGAAGGATCTTTTGCAGCCGCGTCAACCGGAAGCTCTGGAAGCTTTGGAGTTTCTGGCGCCGCTGGTTTTTTTAATAAATCTAAATCATCTTTTGGTTTTTGCATATCAATTTCAAAAACCGATTTTCCTGAATCGCTAGAGGCAACATTAGTAACAACCGCTGGTGCAACTGCCTCTAACTTCTCTGGCTTTTTTTCTTCGCCCTTAAAAAACATGAAATAAATTACCAAAGTAACAAGAACCGAAGAAGCGGCAATAATGGCAATCTTACTTTTTTTAGAAGCTGCAATTGAAGGACCGCCAGATTCCACTTCAACATTATCACTTGAAGCTGCGTCTTGTGAATCTTGATTCTGACTATTGATAATTTTTGACTTCATGAAAAAAATTTATTGAAGGTTAACAATTAATAACCTTATTTTTTTTGATAGAAATTACAAGAATTTTAATTGGGTCAAAAATTTTCTAATAACCTCAAAAACCTCATCTTGTTTCTTACAATTTATAATCACGTGATTGTCTAAATCAAGCTTTTCAAACACTTTATTTTTAGACTTAATTTTATTGTAAATAATTTGACCACTAATTGGATTAACCACCGGGTCTTTACTTGCCTGAATTACCAAAGAATCAATGGTTATTTTATCTAAATTTTCTTCACAAAAATCCATTAATTCTCCAAGCTCTTCAACTCCTTTTAAATAATTTCTGCTATAATTAATATTTGGATTTTCCGGCACATCATCAACATATTCAAATTTACCTTTATGAATATTTAATTTATCAAGCAACTCATTCCATAAATTAATTCCTGGAACCATACGAGCCTTAATATCAAGAAGTTTTATTGCAGAATTTATTGATACTATTGCTTGTAATTTTTTATTTACATCCTGTTTTTGCGAAGCCATTACTAGCCCTAGAAGCCCGCCGGTTGAAAAACCAACTATAATTATTTTATTACAAATATTACGCAGCGCCGCATAAGCTCTTTGATTGCTATCAAGCCAATTTTGCCAAGTTACATCTTGTAAATTAATTGGCGCAGTTCCGTGACCTTTGAGTCTTGAAGCGTAAATTTTAAAACCAAAACCATTTAAAAATTGCGCTAGAGGCTCTATTTCTTTGGGCGCAGATTTATATCCATGAGAAATTAAAATGCCGGTTCTTTTAACTCTTGGAGAAATTTTTGCTTTGGCATCTAGGAAAAATGGAGCTCCAATCGATTTGTCTTTGGAAAATTTTTCATCAAAATACATCGTATAATCATTTTCAAATTCAGATAAATCATTACGATAAATCTCATCAAAAACCTTCTGCCTTAAATCATCATCTAGAATTTTACAAACTTTTTTTACAACGCTATTCGCCAATTCAAGCAATAAAAATTCATTTAAAATAACCTGCAAACTATTTTTTAATCTTATTTCATGAAAATCATATTTTTTTGACAATAATTCTTTGTTAATTTTAATTACTCCCACACCGGTTTCTTCAACCAAATTTTGATCTTTTGCTAATTTAAAAACACTATCAAATTCTTTGTTTGGCTCATCAAGAAAAATTTTCAATAAATTACTTTCAAAAATACTGCTATTAGACCTGTATTTATGAGACTTTTGAATAATTATTGCAGATAAATAGATTATTCTTTTTAAATGACTAGTTCTTATTTTTGGCTCTTTAAAATGATATAAAATTGCACTAAAAATATGGTCAAAATTTATCTCAATATCAGAGTAAATTTTTTCCATAAAATCATGAGTTAATTTACTTTTAAAATAACGCAAAATTAAATTTGTTTTTGTTTCTCTTTTGATAATCGGAATTTGGTAAACCAAGCTTTTAGTATTTTTAATGTAATCATTGACATCTACTGGATCACCGAAATTCAAATTTATTTGAGCACCAAGCAATAAATTTCCTTCAATTTCTAATTCTTCAGAAATCTGTTTTGGGATTGATTTTACTAGCCTTGCAACCAATCTTTGTAATTTATTTTCTCCTGGCCTTAGTGGATAATAAGTTATATTAACCGGAACAATTTGTGTATTAATTGCACGAAAATAATCTTGATAAGAAACACCGATTTCATCTTGAAAATGCTGCAAAACTTCAATATCTTTTTCATCAAAAGCTTTAATAATATCAGATCTATAAATTTGTGATTTCAAGGCTAAAACCGCAGAACCACTGCGAACTGGCCCGATTCTATATGGAGTGTAATTTACAAAAGTTTTTTCACTTCTGATTTCTTTACTTTTAACCATACTGCCTTCTGGATATATCATCCAATCATAATTGCCGGTAATTAAATCATTTAAAATTACATTATCACGATTTTTATGCTTGGTGGATATAGTTCCAACTGATTCTAAAAATCTTCCTAAAATTCCATGATATAATCCAGAATCAGCCAAACATCTAACTTGACGACCCGTTTGTCTATAAATTAAATATGGAACTAAAAAAGTTTCAACTCTAGTAAAGTGGTTTGCAACAAATAAAATCGGCTGCTTTGGCAATTTTTCAAGCCCAGTTACCGAAAATTTTGAACCAAGAAATTTTGATAAAATTCTTAAAGCAAATGCTGTGTAATAAAAGGATTTTGTAGGCATTATTGGTAATTGTTTATTGCTATTTCTGCTGGTTATATGGTAAAAAAATAAAGAGTTTTACAAAATTATTAAAAAAACGATGAACTTTATAAAAATATTAACATTATTTATTTTCTTTTCTCCCTTTTCGAGCCTTGCCAATTCAGGCTTAACCATTACAAGTTGGCAAGAAAAAATTGGCTTAATTAAAAGTGGAAAAATTTCAGAAACTTTAATTGATGGTAAAATTGAATTACCACAAAATCAATCAATGTCTTCATTTTCTCTTTCTTTCGATTTAAAGCAAAATATAAAAATAAATAAAGTTTTATCTGATGGCGCGCCCACTCAATATAGCTTCAACAATAATGCTCTATCAGTTAAATTTCCAAAAGGTAAAAGAAATGGTGAATTAATCTCAATTTATTTTTCTTATCAAGAAGATTATGGTGAAATTAATAAATTTTTAAGACAAGAAATTATTTACATACCAAGTTTTGCCGCTGGCGCAAAAGCAAAAGTTGCCATTTGGTTTCCTTGGTATCTTGAATCTGCAACTCTTAATCCAAATGTAAGTAAAATTGAAAATGGTTTTTTATATAATAATTTAGTGCCAAAAGAAGGTGTGATGGAAGTAATAAAATTAACTCCATCACAAGGAATTTGGGATGTAAATATTAAACTTACAGCTTCAAGCGATAAACCTTTGGGAAAATTTTCTATTAAACTGCCTTTATATTTTCAAAATTATAGACAGAAAACTGAAAATTATAGAATTGCTCCAAGCATTATGGCTGTAAATCAAAAAACTGAAAATAATACTAATATTCTTGATTTTAATACTAATTTAAGCGAAGTAATTATTGAAAATAAAGCAAAAATTTACACTGGAAAAGCTAGTCGCTTAAATGCAATGCTAAATCCAGATGATTATAAATTTATTGCTGCTAAAGAGATTGTTATGCTTACGCCAATTTTAGAAAAAATTAAACAAGATCAAAAATATAAAAATTTTCCTCTTTATGCAAAAATTGGTAAATTTGTTAATGAGTTTATCAGATATGATGTCAGCTATATTGACAAGCTTCCAAGTGTAGAAGAAATTTTAAAAAACCCTGTTGGCGTTTGCACTGAATATGCAAAATTATATAGCGCCCTTACTAGAGTAGCAGGAATTCCATCGCTAATTATTGACGGCGGCGCCTGCGGTAAAGCAGAAAAATGCGAGGGTCATTCTTGGAATATGATCTATCAAAATAATAAATGGATCGAAGTTGACCCAACCTGGGATTTGATGTCAGGAATAGTTTCTTCCTCACATGTTTATTTTGTTGACGGCGATAAGCAAAATGTGGAAATTCAATATGTTAAAGATCAAAAAACAATGAATTTAGATATCGATTTTAAAATGATAAATTTAGCGCCGTCTGATTTTAATACCAAATAAACTATAAATTACCACACTACAAATCGCTTATTCCTAATCCTTCTCCTGTTAATCGAGTTGCCGATGCTGCTGGATCGCTATTACTTCTTCCGCCTTTTCCTGTTTGTGGAGCAGAACCAGGAGCTGAAGAACCGGTAGCTGTAGAACCAGCAGCTGTTGTGCTAACTCGCCTTCTAGCGCGATATAGGTCAAGACCAGAATGCGGCGGCCTAACATCACCACCTCCCCCTTCGCCGGCTCCGGCGGGAGTTCCAGGTCCTCCAGCTCCGGCAGAATAAGCGTATATTGGATGTTTTCTATCCTCGCCGCCAGTTCTAACTGGCAAAGGCGGCCTCCCGCCTCCAGCTCCTGAGGCGCCGCCACCTCTGTCATCGACAGCTGATCCAACTCCTGAAGCTACTGGTCCTCCAGATAAGCTAGATAAATCTTTTACTGCGACCACTTCACCACTTGCTCCATAATCCTTTCTTCTAAAATCATCTAGCAATGGCATCCTCTCCTTAGAACTAGCCCTCCTTATTTTTTCTAGGAGTCTAAATAAAGATTCTTTTGCAGGTTTTGCCGCCGAGGCGGCGCCTCCTCTTGAAGAACCTGCGCCTCCTCCTGAAAAAACTGCGCCCGCTCTTGCACCATTATCTAATGTAACTTCTCCAGCGCCCACGCCAGCTCCGCCTCCAGCGCCAGCCCTACCAGATACTGGACTAACTTCAGCTAATCCAGATGCACCAGCTCTATCTGTAGCTTCTGTGGATTTTTCTTTCGCAACCCTTTTAATATAATCTTCAACTGTTTCTTCTTTTCCTTTTCCATTAAAAAAAAGTGGATCTGTTTTTTTAATTAATTTAACTATTTTGGCACAAGATTTATGTTGATGTTCAAGTATTCCTTTAGAACGCAACTGCTCTACTAAAGTAGTATAAATTAATTTTAAATCAAGTTTAGTAGATCGTGATTCCTTTTTACATAATTCTCCTACAAATTCTTGATCATTTAACAATCTAGTATTCAGTAATTTTATAATACTACAAACATCATGACTACTTAAAAAATAACTATCTTCATGTCCTGCTACAACAATAGGTTGGTTTTTCGTATTTTCCAAAAATGCTAGTGCCCTATCATCATAAGCAAGACTTGCCATTAAAGCAAATATACGATTATCATTCCTGACTCTTTTTCTATCTAATGCAATTTCAGTCAGATTGCGGTTAACTACAATTCTTGGTTCACCCTCATGTTC
>CALBSF010000348.1 GCA_937927795.1 uncultured Rickettsiales bacterium | reverse complement strand
TTTCCCTACACGACGCTCTTCCGATCTGTTTCATTAAAATTAGCGCTAGAAAAATTAGTAAAAAATGTTGCTGTAAAATGGCCAAATGATTTATTGATTGAAGAAAAAAAATGCGCTGGAATTTTACTTGAAAGTAAATTTAATCAAAATAATTGTGAATTTGTAATCTTGGGAATTGGCGTTAATATTGACTCAAATCCAAGTAATACAATTTTTCCTGCCACTAATTTAAAGAATTTTTCTATAGAAATTTCTGCTTTAAAAATGTTAGAAAAATTCTTAGATGAATTTGAGAAAATTTATCAAAATTATCTTGATTTTGACTTTGCCGGAATTCGTAAATTATGGTTAAAAAATGCTTATAAGCTGGGTGAAAAAATAACAATAAAAATTGATGAAAAAGAAATTGATGGAATATTTGAAAATATCGATGAAGACGCGAATTTGCTGATTAGAAAGGATGATGAAATAATAAAAATCTCAGTTGGAGATGTTAGCTAGTTTGGGAATTAATATTAAAATCTTGCTTCTCAATAGACCCCGCAACAAGTGCGGGGTGACAGCTTGACGAGATCCGAATCACACAAATTTATATTCGATACTTGTTAAATGTTGAAAACTTGACGAGATCCGCGTCACACGAGTTGTCACCCCGCACTTGTTGCGGGGTCTATTGAGAAGCAAGATTCTAAATCAGTTGCTTAAAACCCCGATACTTTGCGAAATATTTTTAAAACCGTCTTTTTCAACTAATTTACTTAAATCTTTTTTAATTTTTTCAACCGCTCCAAATCCTTGATAAATAAAGGTAGAATAGATTTGGGTGAGCGATGCACCAAGTTTAATTTTAGTATAAACATCATCAGCGCAAGAAATTCCACCAACACCAATTATTGGAATTTTTTTATTAGTAAGTTTATAAAAATTCTTTAGCACCTCATTAGATTTTTCAAATAATGGCAAGCCGCTTAAACCGCCATTTTCTAGCGCATAAGAGCTTTTCAAATTTAAATTTCGATCAATTGTAGTATTGCTAATTATCAAACCATCAACTTGATTTTTTACAATAATTTCCGCTATCTCCTCCTGCTCTTGATTTGACAAATCTGGCGCCAATTTTACTAATATCGCAACATCCTTTTGATGTAAATTTTTTAACTGATTTTTTTTGTTTTTTATTTCGTTTAAAAATAAATCAAGTTGTTCTTTATTTTGCAAATCACGCAAATTTTTAGTATTAGGCGAAGATATGTTAATTGTGATGTAAGAGGCTTTTTGATAAAATTTTTCTAGCAAAAATAAATAATCTTCAATCGCATTTTGAGTATCTTTATTTTTGCCAATATTTATTCCAATTGGACATGAAATTTTACCAATAATTTTATCGATATTTTGCGCAAAAACTTCTGAGCCTAAATTGTTAAAACCAAGACGATTTATAATAGCCCCGTCTTCTTTTAATCTAAACATCCTGGGCTTTTCATTTCCCGCTTGAGCCTTTGGTGTTACGGTTCCAGCTTCAATAAATCCAAATCCAAATTTTTCTAACGTTAAAGCAACCTGCGCATTTTTATCAAAGCCCGCCGCCATTCCAATTGGGTTTAAAAAATCAAGCCCAAATAATTTTTGATTTAGATTTTCATAATTTTTATTTAGCGTTAAAAGGGCGCTAAATTGAGGTAAAAATTTTAGAAAATTTATTGCTAAATTATGAGCATTTTCTGGATCTAATTTAAAAATTATTGGGCGAAAAATTTGATAAGGATTCATTGTTTTTTTTGAGATAAGATCAATAAAATAGAGCTTGAAGCAACTATTAACAAAATTATGTCGGAAGATTTTTTAAATAGAAAATTATCCAATAATTGATGTTTTAAATAAATTTTATCATCAATTGTTTTGGTAATTTCAACTGCTTTTAATGATTTTAAAGAAACTTCTTTTGATGCAGCGGGAATATTTTTTATGGTAAAAAATATTCCAAAAAATAAAGCTAGACCAATAAAAAAAATTGCTCCGTAAAGAATAATTGATTGCCTTGGAAGCCTTATTTTGTAAGGCTCTTCAACATCTTTATGATTTGAAACTAAAAATAAAATTGCTATTGAATAAATAACCAAAGCTAAAACTGTTTCTTTAAAAGCTTCATAGCTTAGAATAATATTAGCTAAAAAAACAATCGCAGTTAAATGAGAAATTATAAGGCTAATCACAATAGAAGTTCGAGTTTTAACCGCAAAAATAATAACAAAATTAACGATAATAAAAATTAATAATGTTAAAAATTTTGCATCAAAAATCATTTATCTTTCAAAAAAATGTGCGGTTGATTGACCCCAACTAAATTCATAGGCTTTACTTCCCAGAGACTTAAAACCCGGATTTTTAAAGGCTCTAATGATGGTTGCAACTTTTGCACCAGGCCTTAATTCATTAAATAATTTTTCTTCTAATTTTAAAAATAGATCACAATCTTTTATTGGATGATTCATGAAAATAAAATCTGCCTGGCTGTAA
>CALBSF010000347.1 GCA_937927795.1 uncultured Rickettsiales bacterium | reverse complement strand
GGGGAGAGGGTTAGGGTGAGGGTGATTGGTTTAAGATAGCACCAGAGGTTATATATCAATCTTGCTGTAAATAGTTTTCGTTGTCATGCTTAAGCTTGTCGAAGCATGATTGTTAGACGTGGAATTTATGAAGCACTCAAAAATTCCTCAACACTAATTTCTTTTTTCTCACCGCTTTTACGATCTTTAATTTCAACCATTTTCGCTGCCGCAGATTTTGGCCCTACTACCACTTGAGTTGGAATTCCAATTAAATCCATGATAGAAAATTTTTGTCCTAAACTTGCTTTAGTATCATCATAAATTACTTCCACGCCTTTACTTGCAAGGGTTTGGTAAATATGCTCACAAGTTTTATCGCATAATTCATCGCCAGCCCTAACATTGATTAAAGCAACTTGAAAAGGTGCAATTTCTTTTGGCCAAACTATGCCACTTGCATCATGATTAGCCTCAATTGCAGCGGCAACAATTCTTGAAGCGCCAATTCCGTAAGAGCCCATATTTGGATAAATTTTCTCGCCCGCCATCCCCATAACACTTGCTTCTAAAGCCTTTGAATATTTCAAGCCAAAATTAAAAATATGACCAACTTCAATGCCGCGTTTTGATGCTAATTGATCTGATGGAATCGGACATTTTTTTTCATCATGCATTTCATCAGCCATTGCATATAATTGCTGCATTTTTTCAATATCAAATTCTTTATTTTGTGATAATTCATCAAATTTTTTATCGTAAAAAATCGCACTTTCTCCAGTGTCAGCTAAAATATGAAATTCATGAGATAAATCTCCGCCAATCGCTCCAGTGTCAGCCCTTATCGCCATTGCCTTTAAACCCATTTTATAGAAAATTTTCAAATAAGTTTCATACATCAAATTGTAAGTTTTTTTTGCTGAAATCTCGTCAATATCAAAAGAATAAGAATCTTTCATCAAAAATTCACGACCACGCATCAAACCAAATCTTGGGCGAATTTCATCACGAAATTTCCAGTGAATTTGATATAAATTTTTCGGTAAATCTTTATAAGAAGTTACGTTTTTTCTAAAAATATCAGTTACAACTTCTTCATGAGTTGGCCCATATAAAATATCGCGATCATGGCGATCTTTGATTCTAAGCATTTCCTTGCCATAAGCATCATATCTTCCTGATTCAATCCATAATTCTGCAGGCTGAATAGTTGGCATCAAAATCTCCAAAGCCCCAGCCTTATTCATTTCATTTCTAATAATTTTTTCCACATTACGCAAAACCTTAAGCCCTAAAGGAAGCCAGGTGTAAATGCCGGAAGCAGTCTGACGAATCATGCCAGCCCTAATCATCAGTTGATGAGATACTACAGTAGCATCAATTGGATTTTCTTTTAATGTTGGTAAAAAATATTGTGAAAGTTTCATGTATTTCAATTATTTATAAAAATTATTTTGCATAAAGCAAAGTGCAAAGAAAACTTGTCTTCAAAAAAACCTGCCTTCAAAGAAGCCCTCAATCAAAAAGAACTCATCTCGTCAAAAGAGTGGGCTATCAAAAAGAACTCGCCTTTAAAGAGGCCCTCAATCAAAAAGAACTCGTCATCCTTGGGCTGCAAGCCCGAGGATCTCGTGCGTTTAACCTCCTTTTAAGCCAAACTCACAAGATCCTCGATGCTTCGCATCAAGGATGACGAGCGTGTGGACATAAGCCAGAGCCACTCATTAAAAAAAACTCCTCAATCAAACAGAACTAGTCTTCAAAGAATCCTTCAATCAAAAAGAGCCCGTCATCCTTGGGCTGAAAGCCCGAGGATCTCGTGCGTTTAACCTCTTTAACTAAGATCATCATAAAGATCTCTCCACTCTAAATTAACAGATTCAATCAACTCTATTTTTTTCTTTCTAGTAAAATGTTTTAATTTTTTCTCTCGAAAAATTGCCTCATTTATATCTTCAAAAACCTCATAATATACCAAATTACAATTCTATTGACACTTTTTTACGAAGTATTTTTGAGGAAAA
>CALBSF010000346.1 GCA_937927795.1 uncultured Rickettsiales bacterium | reverse complement strand
AACTAAATTTTCATCTTTTTCATCAAGAAATTCTTTTGCACCCGAGCCATTTCTGCCCTTAATTGAAACTATAACTTTATCTTTATTTAAAAAAGCATCACTAACCGCAATAGCTTGATCAAGTAAGCCGCCCGGGTTATTTCTTAAATCAAGAACTAGACCTTTTAGATTTTTATCACCGACTTCTTTTTTTATTTTTCTTAATTCTTTTTCAAGCCCAATATATGCCTGCTCTGAAAAGCTGGTGATTTTAATATAAGCAATATCTTTAAATTTAGCTGATTTAACTGCTTTAACTTTAATAACTTGACGAGTAATGGTTTTTTCAAGTGGAGCTTTTTCGCCTTTTCTTAAAATAGTAATTTTAACCTTACTACCGGGCTTTCCGCGCAGTTTTTTTACCGCTTCTTCGATCGATAAACCAACAATTGTTTTACCATCAACTTTAGTAATGTAGTCTCCGCTTTTTACCCCTTCTTTAAAGGCAGGAGTATCATCAATTGCAGCCACAACTTTTAAAACCGTATTTTCAGTAGTAACCTCAATTCCAAGGCCGCCAAATTCACCCTTGGTTTGAATTTGCATTTCTTTTAAGGCATTTTCATCAAGATAAGAAGAGTGTGGATCTAGGGATGATAAAATTCCGCTGGCAGCAGCCTCTGTTAATTGCTTGTCTGTTTTTGCATCAACATAATCTCTTTTTACTCTAGCGATAACTTCACTTAAGAATTGAGTTTGATCTTGGGTTATCAGCTCTTCAGATGGTTCATTTGATTTTGTTGATTTAGAATTAATTTGAGAAAGCGACGTGGCAGAGAAAAATCCAACAAAACTGGCAATTGCAACTAGAGAAAATAATTTTATTTTTTTCATTTTTTTGATTTTTAAAAAGTGGTTTGTTTGGCGTCGCAAGATTACTTTGTAAATTCCACAACCAACAATCATCCTTCAACAAGCCTAAGGATGATTGTTGGTTGCGAAATTTAGACAACCACACATATAAATGGA
>CALBSF010000345.1 GCA_937927795.1 uncultured Rickettsiales bacterium | reverse complement strand
TTTTTTTACATAAAATATATAGATAAACATAAATAGAAAATAGAAAATAGAAAATGGAATAATATTATTTCTTGTTATAATTAATAACTAAACAATTAAAAAAAATAATATGACTACAATATTTGCGCCAATAACAGGGGCTTTAAACTCAGGAGTTTCAGTAATTAGAATCTCTGGCGTGCAAACAATTTCTGCATTAAAAGCTTTGGGTTTTTTGAAGAATCCTGAGCATCAAAAAATTTATTTTCATAAAATTATTGATCAAAATAATGAGTTAATAGATGAGGCTCTAATTTCTTTTTTTAAAGCGCCAAATAGCCTTACGGGTGAAGATGTAGCTGAAATTGGAATTCATTCTTCACCATTTATTTTAAAGAAAATTTTTAATATTTTATCGGCGCAAAAAAATGTTCGTTTTGCTGAAGCGGGAGAATTTTTAAAAACCGCTTTTTTAAATGGAAAAATTGATTTAGTGCAAGCTGAGGCAGTTCCTGATTTGATTGCCTGTGAAACTGAAATGCAACACAAGCAAGCAATTAGACAGCTTCAAGGCGAGCTTGGAAAAATATATGATGATTGGAGACAAAGATTAATTGAAATTTTAGCCCAAATTGAAGCATTTATTGATTTTCCTGAAGATGATTTGCCGCAAAATTTAATTGATAAAATTGATTTTGAAGTAAAAAATTTATCCAATGAAATAAAAAATCATCTTAACGATAATAATTTAGGACAAAAAATAAAAAATGGATTAAGCCTTGCAATTCTAGGCCTTCCTAATGTTGGAAAATCCAGTTTGATTAATTTTTTAGCGCAAAGTGAAGTGGCGATAGTTTCTGATATTGCAGGAACAACGCGCGATGTTTTAGAGATTCATTTATCAATTGCGGGAATTCCAGTTAAAATTGCAGATACTGCGGGACTTAGAAAAAGTGATGATAAGATAGAGCAAGAAGGCGTTAGAAGGGCGATAAAAAAAGCTGAAGAAGTTGATATAAAAATTTTAATTCTTGACGCTATTAATCCAATTATTCCAGATCAAATTGATTTTAGTGACGCTATTGTTTTGGCTAATAAAATTGATCTTGAAGATAAGAAATTTATTAAAAATCAAGATTTTTTGAAGAATTTTAAAGAAATAATTCCTATATCGATCAATAAGAGAATAAATTTGGATATTTTTATTAAAAAATTGGAAGAAAAAGTTTTGCAGATCGCTCCTCAAAGCCACTGCGCCTTGATTACTCAAGAAAGATACCGAATCGCTTTAAAAGATTGTTTGAAGCATTTAAGTAGCTTTTCTTTAAATAATAATATTGAAATAGCCGCTGAAGACTTGCGTTTAGCGGCATTTGAAATTGGAAAAATTACTGGAAAAATTGATATTGAGAATATTTTGGATGTGATTTTTTCGCGTTTTTGTATTGGAAAATAAGGAAATATCTCTATAATTCCCGCCTCCTTTATATTTAAATTCGTTATATCGTGCCAATTTTAGGTCTGGCTGCAATAGGATTGCCGTCAGTTGACATTGTTAGTTTTTTACACGCTCATCCCGGCTTAGTTCATGAGGTTGCGGGTCATGCTGTTGCGCATTCGATGTATAGCTTTGTTCGTCGCGCTAGCAGAGGAGCTAGTCGCAGACAAACAAGGCGCGATATGAATCGTCGCCGTCGTTGGTTTGTTGATAATATTATAATGCACCATAAAAGATTACATGATCGCAATCGTGAATTAATCGTTAATAATGTTAGAGCAAAAGTTTTGGCTAAAAAACAAGCTGCTCAAAAAAACTCTTTATCGGTTGAATCAAAACAAAAATCGCAAGACCAATCAACAAAATGGCGAGATAGAAATCCTTCGGTCAAAGAAAGAAGTGTGGCTCTTCGTGGCATGGTTGATGCTAGAAGATTGCGCGCAAGAAGCAGATGGCTTTCTATTGCTAATTCATAAAAAATGCAAAAAAATCTGATTGAAAATCTAAGTAAAATCATCGCCAAATTACCCGGAATGGGACCTAGAATCGCCAAAAGAATAATTTTGCATTTAGCAAATAATAAACAGAAAACTTTAGGTCCACTAATTGAAGCGTTAGAAAATTTAAGAGATAAAATTGAGCATTGTCAAATTTGTGGAAATTTAGATGAGGGAAAAGTTTGTCAGATATGCTTGAGCAATAGTCGTGATGTAAGTTTAATTTGCGTTGTTGAAGAAGTTGCAGATTTGTGGGCAATAGAAAGAGCGCAAAATTATCGTGGAAAATATCATATTTTAGGCGGAAATTTATCGGCGGTTTCAGGAAAATCTATCGAAGATTTAAATATTGAATCACTAAATAATCGTTTAAAATCAGGGGAGGTTAAAGAGGTTATAATTGCAACTTCTGCAACAATTGATGGTCAAACAACTGCTAATTTTTTATAGATCGGAAGAGCGTCGTGTAGGGAAAGAGTGTCTTCGCCTGTGTAGATC
>CALBSF010000344.1 GCA_937927795.1 uncultured Rickettsiales bacterium | reverse complement strand
AATTATCGTCAATTTTTTCAAAACTTTCCGCTGCTTTGGTATAATCTTTTTCCATTAAAGCTTGATGGGCTTTTGTATATTCTACTTCGGCGCCGGTTTTTTCATCAACTTTTTTTGAGCAGGAAAAAAAGCAGGAAATGATTATTAAAAATAGTAGTTTTTTCATCTTGGTTAATGATTTTTAAACATTTTAATTTACAACAACGTGGATTTGTGTTTTAATATCTGCCCCAATTCTAAAATTACTTTAAAAAAAATGACAGCACAAATTATAAATGGCAAAGAAATAGCCGCTAATATCCGCGCAGATATTGCTTATCAAGTTGAAGAAATAAAGCGTAATTTTAATGTAACGCCGTGTTTGGCGGTGATTTTAGTTGGGTCTGACCCAGCTAGTGAAGTTTACGTAAATAATAAGGAAAATGCGGTTAAGGATTCCAAAATGGACTCAATTCAGCTTAAATTGCCCGCCGATATTTTGGAAATTGACTTAATTAAAAAAATTGAAGAATTAAATAAAGATAAAAAAGTTCATGGAATTTTGGTGCAATTGCCGCTGCCAAAACATATTGATAGCAAAAATGTAATTAAGGCAATTGATTATCGTAAAGATGTTGACGGATTCAATATTATCAATGTTGGAAAGCTTTCAATTGGTGAAGTTTCTGGTAAAGAAAAAGCTGTAGTTCCGTGCACTCCTTTGGGCTGTATTCATTTATTAAAAAGCGCTTTAGGCGATAATTTGACTGGTTTAAAAACATTGGTTATAGGCTCTTCAAATATAGTTGGAAGGCCTCTGGCTCGATTACTAACCCTTGAAAACTGCACCGTTACAATTGCTAATAGCAAAACCAAAGATTTAAAAGCTGAATGTTTGCAGGCAGATGTTATTTTCTCCGCTGCTGGCGTTGCAGGTCTAGTAAAGGCGGATATGGTAAAAAAAGGAGCAATTATAATTGATGTTGGCATTAATCGTATTGCAACTTTAGATGGAAAAACTAAACTAGTTGGTGATGTTGATTTTGAAAATGTAAAAAATATCGCATCAGCAATCACGCCAGTTCCAGGTGGGGTTGGTCCAATGACAATCGCTTATTTATTAAAAAATACTTTAGATTGTTGTTTAAGAATTATTTCAAATTAAATATATGACTTCAAATAATGAAACTCTAGGTCTTATTAATCAAGCTAGAGCCGCAGCGCAAAAAGATACAATAAAAAGGTTTTTTAGTAAAAATAGTAAAACCATATCTACGCTTTTAATCCTTATTTTTATTGGCGCGATTGGATTTTTTGCTTATAATTCTTACAAAAAATCACAAGCGGAAAAATTTTCTGAAATTCTGCATCAATCATTGCTAGATCAACAGGCTGGTGAGTTTGAAAAGGCTAAAGAAAATTTAAAGAAAATTTATCAATCTTCTATGGCGCCTTCCGGCGTTAAGTCTCTAGCTTCTTTAAGATATGCTGGATTTCTTTTAGAAGAAGGAAAAAAAGAAGAGGCAATTAAAGTTTATCAAGAAGTTAATGATTGCAGATTTTGTGATGCTTATGTTAAAGATTTAGCTGGTTTATTGGTGGTTAAATTATGGATTGCAGATGAATCTGAATTAAAAAAAGAAGATCTTACTTTGAGAATTGAAAAAATTGAAAATAAAGCTTCTCCTTTGAAATTTCATATTGCAGAACAAAGAGCGATTCTTGAAATGTATAAAGGAAATTTAGAAAAATCTTATCAAATTTTTGAGTTAATTGAAAAAAGCTCAGAAGTTTCTCCAAATCTAAAAACAAGAGCTGCAGATGGCTTAAAAATGTTGATTGGCAAAGGATATATTAAGAAAGATGCCTAAATTTAAGCTTAGATATTATTTATTAATTTTATCTTTGCTGTCTGTTTTTGCATGCTCCAACAAAGAAAAAACCTACGATAAAACAAAAGCCATCTCCGCCTTTGAAATGATTGATCATTTAAAGGTGGATGGTTCGCTAAAAAATATAGAAATAAAGATTCCCGCGCAGCAAGAAAATAAGCTTTGGTATGGCTTTGATAATGAGCAAAATAATAAAATTGAAAATGTTGCTTTTGATTTTGCTGAAAAGAAGTTTTTAAAATATGAAGATGAAATTTGGTCTGGTTTTAATTATAAATTTGATGATCGTTTTGTTTTTTCTCCAATAATTACTGGTGATAAAATATTCTTACTTGATAGCTCTGGAATTCTTGAGGCTCGTGATTTAAAGAGTAAAAAGAAAATTTGGAAAACAAGAATTTTTCCAAGAAATTTATTAAAAAATTATCAATTACCAAAAATCAGTTTTTTTAAATTTGTATCAAGATCATATAATTTATCTGCATCAGTAGTAGTTAATTTAGACAAA
>CALBSF010000343.1 GCA_937927795.1 uncultured Rickettsiales bacterium | reverse complement strand
ACTAATCAAAATACTAGAGATGATGCTTATATGGGAACAGGCGGCGCGCCTGAAGGGGTTCTAGCCGCTGCAGCGCTTAGAGTTATTGGCGGACAAATGATGGGTCGTTTAATTTTTGGCGATAATCAAAAACAAATTGAGCGTGCTAAAAAAATGGGCATTCAAGATTTAAATAAAAAATATACTGCTTTAGAAATGGCAAAAGGTGATGTAATTTTTGCATGTGGCGGCGTTACTGATGGTTATATGTTAAACGGCGTTAAAAAATGCCATAACAAAACCTATGTCAGCTCTTTATTAATGAGCTCTGCATCTAAAAAAGTTATTAAAACTACTTCTGAGATTTTTTAATATTTATTTATTGCGATAGTAAAAATTTATATTTTAACTGTCATCTTAAGCGAAGCGAGAGATCTCTTGGAGTTCAACTGCCAGAGATCTCTCACTTACGCTTAAGATGACTGGTTGGGGGTAAAAATAATCAACAATCAAAACCTAATATCTTTCTTTAAAATCATTCATCTCACATTATCAAATTATGACCAACAACATAAAAGTCTTAGCGCAATATGTAAAAGAATCTTCTTTTAAAGTTGCAAATGCGCCGCAAGTTTTTTTAAATAAACAAGAAAAACCAAATATCGAAATTTCAATTGATTTAGATGTTGCAAAAATTTCTAAAAAAGAAGATTTGTTTGAAAACATCATTAAAATCAAGGCCAAAGCAAGCGTTGAAAATGAAGAAGTTTTTTTCTTAGAAGTTTCTTATGCCGGAATTTTTGCTTTAAGCAATATCGAAGAAGGCATGATAGAGCAAGTTCTATTGATATATTGCCCAAATTTATTATTTCCATATTTAAGGCAAACTGTGTCAAATACGGTTGCTTTAGGCGGATTCGCACCTTTAATGCTCGAACCAATTGACTTTGCTGCGCTTTATGCCAAAAAGAAGATGGTCGAAAATGCGGCTCCAATTAATAAAACAAAAAACTAATGAAAAAATTATTTCTAATTTTAACTTTATTTTTTATCAACTCTGCAAACGCTGCTGAAATATATCGTTTTGATCCAAGTCACACCAACATAGTGTGGAGCGCAAATCATTTTGGTTTTTCAAGCCCTTCGGGAAAATTTACTAAATCTGAGGGATCTATTATATTTGATTCTTTAAATCCACAAGAAAGTTCGGTTGAAATTACAATTGATACTTCTTCAATTGAAACTGGAGATAGAGAGTTTAATAATCATATTACCGGCGTTGATTTTCTTGATGCGGCGCGTTATCCAACTGCAAAATTTGTAAGTAATAAAATTTTGTTAACCGGCGCAAAAACGGCAAAAATTACTGGAAACTTAACTCTTCATGGCGTTACTAAATCAGTGGTTTTAGAAACTAGAATGAATAAATTAGCATTAAATCCATTTACTCAGAAAAAAACCATGGGAATAAGTGTGGCAACTATTATCAAGCGTTCAGATTTTAATATTGATTATGGAATTCCAGGAATTTCAGATGAGGTGAAAATTAAAATTGAAGCTGAGGCGACAATGTCTTCCAAGGAAGAAAAAAAGGCGGAAGTAAAAGATGATAAGCAAATAGTTTACGAGCCAAATCCAGATTGGAAAATCGTTAAGCAAGATAGCGTGATTGGCTTTAAAGCTAAGCAAGGAAAATCAGTTGTAAATGGCTCTTTTAAAGAATTTAATGGAAAAATTAAATTTAATAAAGACGAACAAAAAGGCAATCAAGTTACAATTGAAGTTGACACATCATCGCTTGCAATGTCTTTTTCTCAGGCGCTAGACACGATAAAAACTGACCCATGGCTTGCGGTGCAAAAATTTCCAAAAGCAGTTTTTACAGCTGATAATTTTACCGCACTAAGTTCTTCAAAAATGCAATTAAATGAAGGTCAATTAACTATTAAAGGAAAAACCATTCCTGTAAGTTTTGGTTTTGAATTTACCAAATACACCAAAACCAACGCCACCGCAATCGGCTCATTCACAGTAAAGCGCTCTGATTTTGGTATTGGAAGTAAAGATCAAAATGACGTTGATGAAGAGGTAGAAATTTTATTTAAAATCAGCGCACAAAGGTAATTGCTTTTTGCCAGAGATGATGTATTATGATTAAACAATTACATTTCTTTTTAAGCCAAAAGAAATTTTAAAAAGACGGTTGGTTTTAAGTGAATAAAAGGCGAGATTAGGTTAGTTAAGTTTTAGGAATTTCATTGTGAAGGAAGGGATTTGCAATCCCTTCCTTCAAGTTCATTTCCAGTTTAAAAAACATGAACGTATAGGAATGGGTTACAAACCCATTCCAGCAGAGAAATAAAAGGCGAGGCTAAGTTAAGTTGGATATTCACCAAAAAGCACAATCATCAAATTATGGAGAGGTGGCCGAGGTTTGAGCGACAGAGTTATTGTCGCTTGAAAAGCGGCTATGACTCTGGTAAATCGACCTAAACGGTCGATTTAAGCGAATAACGGGCAAGACTAAGTCGAGCCCAGAGTTTCGCGTAAGCAGGATTATTAAAATATGGAGAGGTGGCCGAGAGGCTGAAGGCACCTTCCTGCTAAGAAGGTATACGGGTAACACTGTATCAAGGGTTCGAATCCCTTCCTCTCCGCCATTATCTTTATTGCGAACTTTTTTTAGCAAAGTTTTCATAAGAAAAATTATGCCGCTCTAGCCCCTTTATTTGCAAGGTCTCGCAAGTTTTGTATTTTTTCTCTACTCACTTTTCTCTCTTTAAAAAAATCTAAAATTTTAACAAAAATCGCACTTTTTTCTCTCCGTTTCTCCGATAGCAGTGTACCTCACCAAAAATGGTACATTTCGATAAATAGCGGCTTTGCGGATTTTCCTTCGAACTTTTGCCTTGCCCACCCAAAGGAAACTTTTGTCTCATTTGCGAACTTTTTGTTTTACACCTTCTGAAAAAAGCAGTTGCGAAAAATTCTTTTTTAGCGATAATTGTGTTTGCGGGAGTTGCGCCGAATAAAACACCTTTTCGGAAATAGGACGCAATACAGAGGGTTTCTGTAGTGGTGGCTCCTGCCAATAGAATTTAAAAAGCCTCGCCCAAATTATGTTTGTGCGAGGCTTTTTGCTAACTGAATCTATTATGAAACGTTTGATCCCAAAATCTGAAGTAGATAAAGCCAAGAAAGAATTAAAGGAAGATTTCACTTCACGAATAATCAAAAATATTAATGACGAAGGTTGCTGG
The DNA here is from genome assembly GCA_937927795.1 of uncultured Rickettsiales bacterium. Lineage (GTDB taxonomy): Bacteria > Pseudomonadota > Alphaproteobacteria > Rickettsiales > UBA1997 > UBA2645. The sequence goes on along the minus strand of CALBSF010000343.1, from coordinate 2,168 downwards.
CATTTATATGGAATTGAAAAACCAAAACCGGTAGATTTTTTAGTTCATTTTAGCGAGAGAGGAACAAAAAAAATATTTTTTAAAGCCAAAAGATTTGCTTTCGAATTTTTTAATGGAGACTTGCCGGAAGGCTTCGCTGTTTACTCTAATTGCGATGATAAATATTGTATTAATCCCGAACACCATTATTCATCGACTCAGCAAGCTTACTTAAAAAAATTACAAGAAAATGGTTTGATAAAGCGAAGAAAAAATTTTAAGCATAGCCTAGAAACTATTCTAAAAATGTCTCAAGCTCATAAGGGCAAAAAACCCAATAAGGCGGTCAGATTAAAAATGAGATTGGCTAAATTGGGAATAAAAAGAGACCCAGAATTAGTTGCTAAAACAGCAGAAAAATATTTTCGAGGAGAAAATAATGCCTGCGCAAAACTTACTGAAAAACAAGTTTTAGAAATAAGAAATCTGAAAAATAGAGTTTCTTCTCGCGAATTAGCCAAACAATACCCTGTTAGTCATTCTCACATAAGAAGCATATGGAGAAACGCATGTTGGAAGCATTTATAATCACCCATCACCGATTCTGCCGACATATTAAAGATTCTAAAAAACCAGTATTTTCTTCTTAAGTTGGTTGATTTTACCCGATTTTGTCTTATAATGATACAAATTGAGCCTTTTGGCAAGTATTTAGGTAATAATAAGTTTACAAAGGGCTGATTTTGTTGATAATTGTCTCGATATCAATTAACGGAGTATATAGTTTAATAACTGTCATGAAAATTTTGTGCGCGACTATTGGTTTAATTTAAATAATACAGGACGGAAATTAACTAAAACTTTTCACCATAAAGTAAAATAACCCAGATGAAAACTTTTTCAATTTTTTGGCGACTAGCTCGCAACTTTTTAGCACAACTTGCAATTATATCTTTGCTATCAGAGCAATTTATTTTTGTTTTTTCTTCCACTGCTCACGCCGCTGATCTTCCAATTACTCCCGATGGAACAACTAACACGCAAATTGATCATGCTGCAAATGGAGTTCCAATTGTAAACATAGCCGCTCCAAACGCTGGCGGGCTTTCTCACAACAAATTTGAAAATTACAATGTGAACCCAAGTGGTCTGATTTTAAATAACGCTATCGGCAGTCAAAATGGTGTTATTCAAACTCAGATTGGTGGACTTATTAATGATAATGCAAATTTAGCTGGTTCTGGTGCTGCTTCAATTATTCTAAACGAAGTTACGAGTAATAATATTTCGCAGATTAATGGTTATACCGAAATTGCCGGCAAAAAAGCTGATTTAGTTTTGGCGAATCCGAATGGTTTTGTTTTTAATGGATCGGGCTTTATCAATGTTAGTCGTTTTACGGCTGTTGTTGGTTCTTCAAATCAGTTTAATCCAAATCCTAATGATCTAACATTTAGGTTAAGCGATAATGCCTATGCTATAACTCATGGCTTCTTACCTAAGCTAACAATTATGGGATCTGGTATTGATTTAGAAAATATCACCTCAACTGATTTGGTGGCAAATGTGATGAATATTGTGGCACCGGTTTATGGTGGCACTAATGATGTAAATTTAAGAACTGGTGATCAAACATTTAATTATCTAACAAAAGTAGTAACTTCTGACAACACAACACCTGGAAGCAACTTGCCTGATGAAGTTGCAATTGACGCTTCTGCTCTTGGAAAAATTCAAGCAGGTAGAATTTTTATCGTGGCTACCAAAGAAGGGTTTGGGATTAAATATTCCGGTGACCTTCTTGCTTCACGCGCCGGAATTATTATCGATAACCAAGGAAATATCGATTACAATAATATTGCTTCTGAAGTTGGAAATATATCGGTTACTTCGCAAAAAGGTTCGATCACGCAAAGAGGAATTTCTCAAACCAAAAATGCCAGCAACGATCTAACTTTAAATGCGTTTGGCGATATCGCAAATTATGGCCAATTTTTAAGTGCTAGAAATATCAATTTAACTACTTCAGCAACTTTCAATAACCAAAGCACTGATCTTAACCTAAGCGATAACGACTTCACAATTTCTGCCGTTAACTTTACCAACCTCGGACAAATTGCTGCAAATCGTGATCTTAATATTACTGCCACAACATCATTAAACAACTCATCAAAACTGGTTGCAGGAAG
>CALBSF010000342.1 GCA_937927795.1 uncultured Rickettsiales bacterium | reverse complement strand
TGACGGGGCATCATCATTGGTTTGATCGATTTTTGTGGCTAAAACTCACGAGATTCTCGAGCCCTTCGGGCTCAAGAATGACGAGCTAGTAGTTTATAAAAAAAATAACGAGCTAATTTATAATTTAAATTTTTATTTATGAAAAATCTTTACCTAGAATCTAAAGCTTGGCCGTTTGAAGAAGCGCGCAGGATTTTTGAAAAAATTGGTGGAAAAACTCCATCAAAAGGTTATGTATTATTTGAAACTGGCTATGGTCCATCTGGTTTGCCACATATTGGAACTTTCGGCGAAGTGGTTCGAACCTCTTTTGTGCGCCACGCTTTTCAATTATTGGCGCCAGAAATTCCAACTAAAATGTTCTGCGTTTCTGATGATATTGATGGACTGCGTAAGGTTCCAGAAAACGTTCCCAACCAAGAAATGGTTAAAGCTAACTTAGGAAAACCGTTAACATCAGTTCCCGATCCTTTTGGAACCCATGAGTCTTACGGACATCACATGAATGCGCGTTTACGGGGCTTTCTTGATTCATTTGGTTTTCAATATGAATTTGTTAGTGCGACAGAAAAATATAAATCTGGAGCTTTTGATTCTACTATGCTTAAAGTTTTGGAAAAGTATGAAGAATTGATGGATTTAATGTTGCCAACTTTGGGCGGCGAAAGACAGGAAACTTATTCACCATTTATGCCAATTGACCTTGAATCAGGAGTTGTTATCGATAAAGGTGTAAAGAGTATAAATAAAGAAAAAGGCACCGTTATTTATGTTGATAAAAATGGCATAGAAAAAGAAATTCCAGTAACTGGCGGCAATTGTAAATTGCAGTGGAAAATTGACTTCGGAGCCCGCTGGTCAAGCCTTGGCGTTGATTACGAAATTTATGGCAAAGATCATCAGCCAAATGAAAAAATCTATCGCAGAGTTTGTGAAATCTTGGGCGGCAATCCTCCAGTTAATTTTACTTATGAAATGTTTTTATCTGATAGCGGAGAAAAAATTTCTAAATCGAAAGGAAATGGAATATCAGTTGAAGACTGGTTAAAGTATGCGCCAGCCGAGTCGATGTCGCTTTTCATGTATCAAAAACCAAAAACTGCCAAAAGACTTTATTTTGATGTAATTCCAAAAGCGATGGATGAATATTTAACTTTCGCACAAAATTATGAAACTCAAGAAGAGGCGCTAAAGCTTGATAATCCTGCTTTTCATATTCATGAAGGAAAAATTCCAGCAATTAATTTTAATTTGAGCTATTCGTTATTATTGAATTTAGCAAGTGCTTGTAACCCAGATAATGACAATGTTCTTTGGGGTTTTATTTCTAAATATCAAGAGGGTTTGTCGCCAGAAACTTCGCCGCTTTTAAAGAAAATGGTGCATAGCGCAATTTCTTATTATAATGATTTTATTAAAAAGCATAAAAAATTTAAAAGTGCTACTGACGCAGAAAAATCAGCTCTTCAAGAGCTTGTTGCAACTTTAAAAGAAGTTGGACATAATCAGCAAAATGATGGCGCCGCTTTACAAAATTTAGTTTTTCAGGTTGGAAAAAATCACGGTTATGAAAAAAATATGCGCGATTGGTTTTTAGCTTTATATCAAATTTTACTTGGTCAAGATCAAGGACCAAGAATGGGCTCTTTTATTGCTTTGTTTGGAATCGAGAATTTCATTAAATTGATTGAATCAAAAATTTAATCCTTGTAGTTTTAAAAAATATTTTTAACAAATTTTAACTTATGAAAATAAATTTTACTAAATCGACATCTTTTTCTTCTATAAAAAACTCAGTAGTGGTTTTAATTTTAAATGAAGAAGAAGTAAAAAAATCAACTCTTAAATTTGTAAAATTTGCAAAAGAAAATTTTGATTTTAGTGGAAAAAATGGGCAAATGAGCTTAGTGCCATTTGAAGATAGAAATCTTGTTTTAGTTGGAATTGGTGCGGAGAAAAAAATCGATGATTTGGTTTTGCAAAAATTAGGGGCAAAAATTTTATCTTTTGTAAATGGTTTAAAAATTAAAGATGCCACCATATTTTTTGAAGCAAAATCACTTCCTAATTTAGCTTTTGGCGCACTTTTACAAAGTTATCGTTTTAATAAATATTTTGAAGATAAGAAAAAAGATAAGGGTTTAAAAATTGAAAATTTAAATTTTGCTGCAGCTGATGTTTCTAAAGCAAAATCAGAATTTTTAGCTTTAGAAATTGTAGCGCAAAATGTGTTTTTTGTGCGCGATTTAGTTTCTGAGCCATCAAATATTTTAAATCCAGAAAGTTATGCCGAAATTTGCAAAACTCTAAAAAAAGAGGGTTTGGAAGTTCAGGTTTTGGGCGAAGCGGAAATGACAAAACTTGGAATGGGCGCTTTGCTTGGAGTTGGTCAAGGCAGTGAAAGAGAATCAAAATTAGTTGTTTTAAAATGGAATGGTGGCAAAAAAAACGAACAGCCACTTGCCTTTGTCGGTAAGGGCGTAACTTTTGATACTGGTGGAATTTCAATTAAGCCGTCACAAAATATGGAAGATATGAAAACTGATATGGCTGGCTCAGCCGTAGTGGTTGGATTGCTTCGTTTACTTGCGCAAAGAAAAGCTAAGACCAATGTTGTTGGTGTGGTTGGACTGGTTGAAAACATGCCTTCAGGAAATGCGCAGCGCCCAGGCGATGTTGTAAAATCAATGTCGGGTCAAACTATTGAAGTTATTAATACTGACGCTGAAGGAAGATTGGTTTTATCTGATGCACTACATTATACTAATACTAAATTTAAACCAAAATTTATTGTTGATTTAGCAACTTTAACCGGCGCAATTATTGTTTGTTTGGCAGATATTCACGCTGGATTATTTTCTAATGATGATGATCTATCGCAAGATTTGATTGCTTGCGGTAAAAAAACTGGCGAAACCTTGTGGCGCCTTCCTGTAAGTGAAGAATATGATGAAATGATCAATTCTGATATTGCTGATATGAAAAATGTTGGATCAGGAAGAGGGGCTGGAAGCACTACAGCAGCACAGTTCTTAAAAAGATTTGTGGGCGATACTAAATGGGCTCACCTTGATATTGCTGGTGTTGCTTGGAAAGGAAAGGGCGATGCTTTGGCAGTTAAAGGCGCAACTGGTTACGGCGTTAGATTGCTAAATGAATTGGTAAAAAAATACGAAAAATAATGAAAAAACTTTTAATCAAAGGTGGCAAAAAACTTCATGGCGAAATTGATATAGTTGGCGCTAAAAACGCCACTCTACCATTGATGGTGGCATCAATTCTTACTGATGAAAAACTTACTTTATCTAATCTTCCTCACGTTTCAGATATTGCTACAATGGCCAATTTATTGGTTAATTTGGGTATCGAAATTTCTTTTGACGGAGTAAGTAAAGATCATGGAAATCAGGGTAGGGTGATAATTTTAGATGCAAAAAATATTGATAATCCGGTTGCTCCATATGATTTAGTTAGAAAAATGCGAGCTTCTATTTTTATTTTAGGGCCACTTCTTGCAAGGCTTGGCAAGGCAAAAGTTTCTCTTCCTGGCGGCTGCGCTATTGGAACTCGCCCCGTTGATTTGCATTTAAAAGCAATGGAAAAATTAGGTGCTAAAATTGAAGTTGTTGCAGGTTACGTTGAAGCCTCGGTTGATGGAAGATTAAAGGGTGCGGAAATTTATTTTGATAAAGTTTCGGTTGGAGCAACTGAAAATGCTATGATGGCAGCAACTTTAGCTGAAGGTGAAACTATTTTAAATAATGCGGCTTGCGAGCCTGAAATTATTGATTTAGCTAAATGTTTGAAATCTATGGGTGCTAAAATTGAAGGTGCCGGAACGTCTCAAATTAAAATTATGGGCGTGGAAAAATTACATGCCGCAAAACATAAAATTGTTGCCGATAGAATTGAGGCTGGAACTTATGCAATAGCGGCTGGAATCACAGATGGATGCATTACTCTAAATGGCGTTGAAATGTGGCTATTTGGCAGTTTAAAAGATGATTTACAAAAAGCTGGATTAAGTTTAACTCAAATCGCAGAAGATAAAATTGAAGTAAAAAGATCTGGAAATAAAATTAATCCCGTCAACATCTCAACTCATCCTTTTCCAGGCTTTCCAACTGATATGCAGGCTCAATTCATGTCACTAATGGCGATAGCTGATGGCACATCTGCAATTGAAGAAAATATTTTTGAAAACCGCTTCATGCATGTTTTAGAATTGGCTAGAATGGGCGCAAATATTGAAGCGCATGGCAATATATCTATGGTTAAAGGGGTTGCAAAGCTTAATGGTGCTGAAGTTATGGCCACAGACCTTAGAGCCTCGGTTTCTTTGGTGTTAGCTGGATTAGTTGCTGATGGGCAAACCATAATTAATCGTTTATATCACCTTGAAAGAGGATATGAAAGACTTGCAGAGAAACTGATTAATTGCGGCGCTGATATTGAGATTTTGTATTGATACCCTGATTTCTGTTACCAAGTCGTCATCTCGAGCAAAGCGAGGTTTAGCAGCAAGAGATCTCTCGCCTTGCTCGAGATGGCGGACATCGTAGCGCCTTATCTTAACTACCATATTTTATCTTAAAAAAAGCTTCTGTTTTAAGATTATTCATTTATAATAAAACTCTCGTTAAATCCACGAAATTAAAAGGTTTAGCTTCTTTTTTAAATTCAATTAAAAATTAAAAATGTCAAAACAAGAAATTGATCAAGTTGAAAATGTTGCCGCTGAATATGCTGCGGATTCAATTAAGGTTTTAAAAGGACTTGAAGCTGTTCGTAAAAGACCAGGAATGTATATTGGTGATACTGATGATGGAAGTGGTTTGCATCACATGGTTTATGAAGTTGTTGATAACGCAATTGACGAAGCTTTAGCTGGTCACTGTGATGAAGTTTTAGTTACTCTTAATGCTGATGGCTCAGTTACTGTAAAAGATAATGGTCGCGGTATTCCAGTTGATATTCATAAAGAAGAAGGAATTTCTGCAGCAGAAGTTATTATGACTCAACTTCACGCGGGTGGAAAATTTGATCAAAATTCCTACAAAGTTTCTGGTGGTTTACACGGCGTTGGTGTGTCGGTTGTAAACGCACTTTCTGATTGGTTAGAGCTTAGAATTTGGCGCGACGGAAAAGAATATGCGATGCGTTTTGAACATGGCGATTCAGTTTCTCCACTTAAATCTACCGGCCCAGCTAATGGCAAAAAAGGAACGCAAGTTACTTTTCATCCATCAAATCAAACATTTTCTAATGTTCTTGAATTTAGTTTTTCTACTTTAGAACAAAGATTGCGCGAGCTTTCTTTTTTAAACTCTGGTGTAAAAATTAATTTAACTGATTTGCGCGAAGAAGAGCCGAAAGAAAGTATTTTATTTTATGAAGGTGGCGTTGAAGCTTATGTAAAATATCTTGATAAAAGTAAAAATGCTTTACATAACACTATTAGCCTAGTTACAAGCGATAAAGAAACTGGAATTAGCATGGAACTTTCTATGCAGTGGAATGATAGTTATCACGAAAATGTTTTGTGTTTTACTAATAATATTCGTCAAAGAGATGGCGGAACTCACCTTGCGGGGATGAAGGCTGCGCTTACCAGAACTATTAATAATTATGCTGCTGATAGCAAACTTTTCAAAAAAGAAAAAATTGTTTTAGGTGGCGACGATGTTCGTGAAGGCTTAACTGCAGTGCTTTCAGTAAAGGTTCCTGATCCAAAATTCTCTTCTCAAACTAAAGATAAATTAGTTTCTTCAGAAGTTAGAACGCATGTCGAAACTTATTTAAATGATAAATTAGCGCAGTGGTTTGAAGAGCGTCCAAGTGATGCTAAAATTATTGTTGGCAAAGGTATCGAGGCGGCGCAAGCTCGTGAAGCAGCTCGTAAAGCGCGCGAATTAACCAGAAGAAAATCAGTTTTGGAAGTTTCAAATTTGCCAGGAAAACTAGCTGATTGCCAAGAAAAAGATCCGTCTTTAAGTGAATTATTTATCGTGGAAGGAAACTCTGCGGGCGGTTCGGCAAAATCAGGAAGAAATCGTAAATTCCAAGCTATTTTACCAATTCGTGGAAAAATTCTTAACGTTGAAAGAGCTCGCTTTGATAAAATGCTTTCTTCAACTGAAATTGGAACCATGATTACTGCGCTTGGAACTGGAATTGGTGAAGCTGATTTTGATCCATCAAAAGTTCGTTATCATAAAATTATTATCATGGCCGATGCGGACGTGGATGGTTCTCACATCAGAACTTTACTTTTGACTTTCTTTTTCCGTCACATGCCAAAATTAATTGAGCATGGCTTTTTATATATCGCGCAGCCACCACTTTACAAAGTTAAAAAAGGTAGCAGCGAACTTTATTTAAAAAATGAACAAGCTCTTCAAGCTTATGTAATTGATAATGCAATTAATAATGCGGTTTTAAAATCACCGGCTGGAGACAGAACTGGCGCTGATTTATTAGATTTTACCGGCAAGCTTGGAAAATTTACTAACTTCATCACTACTTTTTCTCGCTTCGTTCCAATCGAAGTTGCAGAAAATTTAGCTCTAGTTGGAGCTTTTGATAAAGAATGGGTTCAAGATAAATCTAAGGCAAAAGCTTTAACTAAAGAAATTGAAAAAATCTTTAATGATTCGTCGCAGGATGATGTAACTTGGAGCGCTTCAATTAGTGAAGCTGATGACATTGAAGTTATCAAAGAAACTAGAGGTGTAAA
>CALBSF010000341.1 GCA_937927795.1 uncultured Rickettsiales bacterium | reverse complement strand
TATTAACAGCGCCCGAACCAGTAAAACCTGGTGCGGTAACCGTAAGAAACACCTGCTTTTCGGGAATGGAATCATTTACAAAATCAACCATTTTCATAATAACTTTTTCTGCAAAATCTTGAGTTGTTTTTAAGATTTTTTGCGCTAATTCCTTACCTTTTACCATATCTTCTCTCACGATTGTTAAAATCAATAATTGCTAAAATTAAATGTTTTTTGTTAAAATCTGGCCAAAAAACTTTAGAAAAATAAAGCTCTGTATAAGCCATTTGCCAAAGTAAAAAATTACTCAAGCGAAAATCCCCAGCAGTTCTAATTAAAAGATCTGGATCAGGAATATCTTTTTGATAAAGATTTTGACTAAACAACTCTTCATCTATTTTTTCAACACTAATATCACCATCTTTAACTGCAAGAGCTATTTTTTTTGTTGCATCAATAATTTCTTGCCTCGCGCCATAACTAAAGGCAACATTCAGGGTTAAAGAACCGTTATTTTTTGTAATTTCTTCAATATGTTTAATTTTTTCTTTGGTTGAAGATCTAAGTTTTGTTAAGTCTCCAGAAATTAGAATTTTTACACCTTTTTTGATTAGTGCCACAGTTTCTTTTTCTAAATATTCGTCAAGCAAATCCATCAAATATTCAACTTCATTTTTTGGACGATCCCAATTTTCAGAAGAAAAAGCATAAACGGTTAAATATTTCACCCCAATTTCAATACAACTTTCCGCAATTTTTCTAACATTTTCTGAGCCAATTTTATGACCAAGTGAAGTAGGTAATTTTCTTGCCTTAGCCCAGCGCGAATTGCCATCCATAATGATTGCTATGTGAGATGGAATTTGCAGATCTTTTAATTTATTTTTATTTTTTTGAAAAAATAACACAATTAAATTTTCATTAAATCCGTTTCCTTAACCACAATTGCATCGTCAATTTTTTTTACGAATTCATCAGTAATTTTTTGAACTATATCATTAAAAGAGTGAACTTGATCTTTTCCTAATTCTTTTTCATGTTTTTTAAATTCATCCAAAACATCACGGCGAATATTGCGAATCGCAACTTTTTTATCTTCACCATATTTTTTTGCTAATTTCACCATATCCCTTCTTCTTTCTTCACTTAATTTTGGGATATTAATTCTAAGAGTCATACCATCAACAAGTGGATTAAAACCAAGATTAGCGTTGATTATGGCTTTTTCTAAAGATTTAACATTTTCACGATCCCAAACTTGAATTGAAAGAGTCGTTGCCTCCGGAACTGAAACACTGCCAATTTGAGAAATTGGCATTAAAGAGCCATAAACTTCAACCTTAATTGCATCAAGCAAATTTGGATGAGCTCTGCCAGTTGAAATGCTATCAAGATCTCTTTTTAAAGATCCCATGGTATCTTCCATTTTTTTACGAGTTTTATCAGCTAATTGATTTATCATAAATATAAATTTTAATTAATTACTGTAAATTTTCCTCTGCCTTGCACAACATCGCAAAGAGAATTTTCTGATTTTATTGAAAAAACTATAATTGGCAATTTATTGTCTTTAGCTAGAGTAATAGAGGTTTGATCCATAACTTTTAAATCTTGTTTTAATACATCAAGATAAGAAATTGAATCATAACGAGTAGCATCTTTATTAAATTTTGGATCAGCAGAATAAACGCCGTCAACCTGTGTTCCTTTTAGAATCGCATCACAAGACATTTCAACTGCGCGAAGAACTGCTGCAGTATCAGTAGTAAAAAAAGGATTTCCAGTTCCAGCAGCGCAAATAACAATTCTTCCCTTTTGTAAATGACGCGCGGCTCTGCGCTTAATATAAGGCTCGCAAACCGTATTCATTGGAATTGCCGACATCATTCTGGTAACCAAGCCTTCTGTTTCTAGTGCGCTTTGCAAAGCAAGGCCGTTGATACAAGTTGCAAGCATTCCCATATAATCTGCACTGACTCTTTCCATTCCTTTTGAAGCTTCTGATATGCCACGAAAAATATTGCCACCACCAACAACCACCGCCACTTCGCAGCCCAATTGATGAGCTAAAGCAATTTGCGTACAAATCTTTTTCACCGCCACCAAATCATGACCAAATCCCTTATCGCCCATCATGGCCTCACCAGATACTTTAAATAGGATTCTTTTGAATTTGAGATTTGACATAATTGATAAGCTAGAATTTGAACTAAAAAATTTAGACGGATAAATTAAGAAGCGATAGATCGAGCTATGCAGTAAAATCTTGTAGAGACGCGATTTACCCACGTCTCTACAAAAACCCAAATTACTTCGTCATCGAAGCAACTTCTTCAGCAAAATTATTTTCTTTTTTATCGATCCCTTCACCTAAAATGAAAAGTTTGAAATTAGAAATTTTTGTTTCACCATTTTCTTTGGCAAAATTAACAAGTAAATCTTTGATTTTTAGCTTATCATCCATCACAAAAATTTGTTCCAAAAGAACAACTTCTTCATAATATTTTCTGATTCTGCCTTCAATCATTTTTTCAATGATGCTTTCTGGTTTTCCAGATGCCCTAGCCTGTTCTTTTAAAATTTCAGTTTCACGAGATAATCTAGTCGGATCAACCAAATCAATAGATAAAGCTTCTGGCTTTGCCGCCGCAATATGCATCGCAACTTGTTTTCCAAGTTCTTCTAGTTTTTTCTCGTCAGCCTTAGATTCAAATGCAACCAAAACTGCAATTTTACCAACATTTGGTGCAATAGCATTGTGAATGTAACTAACAACTAATCCTTGGCTAACTTCTAAGTTAGAAATTCTTCTGATGTTGATATTTTCACCAATTACACCAATTTGATTTTTAAGCTCTTCATCAATTGAATGAGCTGCAGAGCCAAATTTTAAAGTTTTGAATTTTTCAACATCTTCGCCTTGTCCAAGCGCTAATTTAGAAACTTCAATAACAAAATCTTGGAATTTTTGGTTACGAGCCACAAAATCTGTTTCAGAATTAACTTCAACAATTGTTGCTTTTTTTCCTTCTACAAACACAGCAACTGCGCCTTCAGAAGTAACTCTGCCACTTTTTTTAACCGCAGAAGAAAGACCTTTTTTTCTAAGCCAATCAACTGATTTTTCAAAGTCATCGCCGCATTCAGCTAAAGCTTTATTGCAATCAGAAATTCCACAACCTGTAGCTTCACGGAGTTTTTTAATTAATGCTAAATCTGCCATATTTTTATTTTTTATTGATATTTTTATTTTTTTGAAATGCTGGATTATAAAAATCTTCTACTAAACTCCCCACCCCCAACCCGTCATCTCGAACGAAAGTGAGAGATCTCGTGAGTCTTATCGCAAGAGATCTCTCACTTTCGTTCGAGATGACGGGCTGGGGGATGGAGTGGGAAGTAAAGTGATGAAATTTACAAACCCTTCAAAGAACCTTAAATAATCTTAAGACTCTTTTTTCGCCGCTGGCTTTTTAGCAGCAGGTTTTTTATGTGCCGGTCTATCTTGTTGTCCTTCAGGTTTTTTTACCACAGTTTCTTTTTTACCTTTTCCAGCTTTAAATGCAGGTTTTCTGTCTGAATTTTCTGGTTTTGCAACTTTCAATTCAGAAATATCAGTAACTTCACCGCTTTCAAATTTAGTGATGTCAACACCAGCTAAAGCCATGTTTTCTTTAGTTCCAGCCAAAGCAGCATCAGAAAGCAAACGACAAATTAATTTGATAGTTTTTGCTGAGTCATCATTAGCAGGAATTGGGAAAGTGATATTATCTGGATTACAGTTAGTATCAAGAATCGCCATGATTGGAATGTTCAATTTTCTAGTTTCAGCTAGTGCAATTGATTCTTTGTTAGTGTCGATAATGAAAACTAGGTCAGGATATCCACCCATGTTTTTAATTCCGCCAAGAGCTTGTTCTAATTTATTTTTTTGTCTTTCAAGAACTAATCTTTCTTTTTTATTGTAACCAACATCATCGCTAGCTAGTTGTTCATCAATTTTTTTCAAAGTTTTGATTGATTGAGAAACGGTTTTCCAGTTGGTAAGCATTCCGCCAAGCCATCTAAAATTAACATAATATTGACCACATCTTTTTGCAGCTTCTGCAACTGGTTCAATAGCTTGTTTCTTAGTTGCAACAAAAAGAATTCTGCCGTTATTTTTAGCAATATCTCTAACAACTTTTAAAGAATTATTTAGTAAATTCGCAGTTTTAGTAAGGTCGATGATACTAACACCATTGCGGCTAGTATGAATATATTTCGACATTTTAGGATTACGACGCATAGTCTTGTGACCAAAATGCGCACCCGCTTCAAGAAGCTGTTTTATAGTAAAAGTTGGAAGTTCGTGTTTAGACATGTTATTTTTAAATTTGGTTAGTTACCAAAAATCAAGCAATCAAACCAATTGAAGATTTGACACCAAAGTAATGATTTTTGTGAAATTATAATTACAATCAAGCAAACGCTTAAAAGTAAGGGATCGCAATTATAATAAATGTTTATTAGTTTTCAAGAGGAAAATGCAGCTAAAATCAAAGTTACAATCGCTAAAATCAGGCTAAAATAAACAATAAACAGAAAAAACCGATTTTCTAAAGAAAAATTACCATTTTTCTTGCCATCATCTAAGGCCTCGCCCTCACCCACAACCCCAAACTCACCTTCAATAATTTTTTTCTTCTTTTTTACAGAAAATTTCCCAACCATAAAAATCCAAAGCAAATAAAGTGCAATTGGAATCAACGCCGGCCATAGTTTTATTAGGATTTTTAGCATTATAAACTTACAAAATAATTTTCAATATCTCAATCGACAAATGAGAAGCAATTAAATCTAAATTATAATATCGCACACCTACCCACACTTTCTCCAGCTCTTCTTACTACAGGTCTTGCTACTCTAGGAGTGGGAGCTTCCGCCGCCCTGTCTCTCATTGTGGCAAAATAATCCTCTGTTTGCCCTGCTATCACACCTCTTTCATGCACATAAAACCGAAAGGTTGGCATTACTTCTTCTTGAAATAACAAAGGAACTAAAGTATTTTGCTGCCTAAAATCATTAACATGTCTTCCGTCATGAAAAGTTTCTAAATGAGGTAGCGTTGGATCATAACCTAAGCCATTTGACCGGTCATAATCTTTAATATGAGCAGCGGTTAAGCTATTTACAAAATATGGTCTGTCTTCTCTTTTTTCTACAAAAAATAAAGGTCTTTGAGTTGTGTAAATTGAATCAATGGTTTGACCGTTTACTGCCATATTTTTTATGCGATCATCCATAAGCCTATAATGCGCCTCCATTCTATCCGGACTTTCAATATATATACCCAAATAAGCTTTTATTAGATTTGATTTATCTGCCACCCTTAACTCATCAAAACTTCTTTCAATTCCATCAACAGTAATCTTGCTCTTTACCAAATATTCTATTCTATCAGCACATAATGCTGAGATTTTACCACATCTAGCACTTCCTCCTGTGCTCAAAATTGGAATTGAGGCATCATGAATAGTATATCCTTCATCAACAGATTTTAATTCCGTTGATAGAGGGTGAACTTTTTTACCCATCACATCTCCAACGGGATCAATTATAAATATGTCTTTGTCGTCTCTGTAAAGCAATAAGTTGTGATAAAGTAAACCTGCAGCTGTGGTATCTCCTCTAAGATATCTTGACACAAGAACCGCCCCCAAGGCCAATTGTGCTGCAGAAGGAAGGGTTGGAAAAATTTTACCTATTGCCAGTACTGACAACAAATTCTTTCCTACTCTTAAGCATAACAAATTCAGACTTTTATCATCTTTTTCATCGGAAGTAATGGCAACTTTTTTATATGGTCTACGTCTACAACCTAATCTAGCGTATTCTTCAGATTCATGACTTACAACTCCCTCGTAATTAGCGAAATCATATAATACATTGCGGGCTATCCCTACTACTGCTCTGTCTTCTTGCATATAAGTTGAATGATTTTAAAAATTAAAAAAATACTTTTTCTCTTTTTGATTAATATCACTTATTATATTTAAGTAAAAAGATTTTTAAAGATAAACTTAAATAAAAATAATGAGATTGTTAAAACTACTAAGAAAACTTCTACATCTAAAGTTGGAATAGTAATAAACAAAATGACAAATTTATTTAAACAAGGTTACCCAGCACTGAATTCAACCACTCATAGAAATACTGTACTATCATATAAATTAAGAGACTCATTTATTTTAGGTAAAAAATAATTTGTGTTTTCATTAATCTCTATCCCATTCCAAATAACTTCTAATTTATTTCCAGAAAAAATAAGTTTCCTTTTTGCAAGATTGTAATCATTTCTTGAAACGGTAATTATTTTGTCGGTAAAAGGAGTTATGAGATTCTCCGCCAACAAAGCGATGGTTCTACGGAAAAAGGGTGTTCCCTTTGTAAAACTCCAGCCATGAGCTGTGAAAACTTTCTTAGCCAAACCAAAAGAAGCAATACGACCAATGAAACCAGCCGCTCCACTGTGAGCATGGACTATATCCGGTTTTTCTTTTTTTATAATTTTTCTTAAATTATAAAAAAAGAAGATATTGATTCTTTATCTAAAAATGAAGTGTTAAATAGTTTAAATATAGAGTCGTTAAAACAAGACCTAGCCCGAGCTATTGATTGCAACAAAGCTTCTTTGGAGATGAAATATAAAATTGAAATTAACAGTATTAGCACAGATAGATCTGTTAAAAATCTACAAA
>CALBSF010000340.1 GCA_937927795.1 uncultured Rickettsiales bacterium | reverse complement strand
ATTTTAATATTTTTTTAGAAAAAGAATTAGTTTTAAAAAACAAACCAACCCATGAATTTCCATCATCCGATGCGAGTTTACGCTTTAAACAATTAAAACAGGCGATTGAAAATCCAAATTCAAAAATAATTTGGTGCGCTCGCGGCGGCTATGGCAGCGCTGAATTACTACCATTTTTACAAAAATTAAAAAAACCAAAAAATAAAAAAATATTTATCGGATTTTCCGACATTTCATCACTCAATAATTTTTTAATTCAAGAATGGAATTGGCAAGTCATAACTGCGCCAATGTTAGCTCAAATCATATTAGAAAAAGTTAGTAAAAAATCCGCAAAAGCAACTATAAACCTACTAAATCAAAAAAAGGGGTCAGACCCCTTTTTTAAGTTGGAACAACTATCAACTCATATAAATAATTTATCCGCACAAATTGTTGGCGGATGTCTTAGCGTTTTATCAGGAACTTTCGCCACAAAAAATCAACTAAACTGGGAAAATAAAATTTTATTTCTTGAAGATGAAGGAGAAGACGGGGAAAGGCTTGATCGCTATTTTTTACAACTAATCACAATAATGATTGAACAAAAAAAATATCCTAAAGCAATTTTGCTAGGAAATTTTTTACAAGCAAATCCTCATGGCAGCCCGAAAGCAAAAAATATTAAAATCGCAATTAAAAGATTTGTAGAAAATCTTAAAAAAAATAATCTAAAAATCCCTACTTTCGAAGAAAAAACCAAATGCTTAGGCCATTCAAAAAACATGATGCCCCTGATTTTGGGCGCTGATGCCACAATTAATGGTGGATTTTTAATTCAAAAAATTTAAAATTAAGAGATATTTTTCTCCTTTATTTTTCAATTAAAATGACTACACAGCCAGAGCAAAAAACAATGACCATTAACTTTGGTCCTCAACATCCCGCGGCTCACGGGGTTTTGCGTTTAATATTAGAGATGGATGGCGAAGTTATTACTCGCGCTGATCCGCATATTGGCTTACTTCATCGCGGCACCGAAAAATTAATTGAACACAAAACTTACTTACAAGCAGTTCCCTATTTTGACCGCCTTGACTATGTGTCACCAATGTGCCAAGAACATGCTTATGCTTTAGCAGTTGAAAAACTTTTGGGCTGCAAGGTTCCGCTGCGCGCTAAATTTATTCGCGTTTTATTTTCTGAAATTACCAGAATTTTAAATCACATCATGGCTGTAACCACTCAGGCTCTAGATGTTGGCGCTATGACTCCACTTTTATGGATGTTTGAAGAGCGCGAAAAATTGATGGGATTTTATGAAAAAGTTTCCGGCTCAAGAATGCACGCAGCCTACATCAGACCGGGTGGCGTTCATCAAGATTTACCAGATGGTTTGCTGGAAGAAATTTTACAATTCGCTAATAATTTTCCAAAATTATTAAATGACATGGAAAATTTACTTACCGACAACAGAATCTTCAAACAAAGAATGGTTGAAATTGGCGTGGTTTCAAAGCAGCAAGCTTTGGCATGGGGTTTTTCTGGCCCAATGATTAGAGGCTCTGGAATAGCTTGGGATTTACGCAAAAGCCAACCTTATGAAGTTTATGACCAATTAGATTTTGATGTTCCAATTGGAAAAAACGGCGATTCTTATGATCGTTATTTAATTAGAGTTCAAGAAATGTATGAATCAATTAAATTAATCAAACAATGCATTGAAAAAATTCCGGGCGGCGAAATTTCTTGCGATGATCCAAAAATTACTCCTCCAAAAAGAGCTGATATGAAGCAATCGATGGAAAGTTTAATTAATCATTTTAAACTTTTTACCGAAGGCTATCACGTTCCAGCTGGCGAAGTTTATGCTAGCGTTGAGGCTCCAAAAGGAGAATTCGGAGTTTATTTAATTTCTGATGGCTCAAATAAACCATATCGCTGCAGAGTTCGCGCTCCAGGATTTGCCCACCTGCAAGCACTAGAACCAATGGTTAAAGGTCATATGCTTGCTGACGTGGTTACGGTTATTTCAACCCAAGATATTGTGTTTGGAGAAGTTGATCGATAATTTTAATTGACTTTATTTATCATAATTTCTATAATATTCGCCCCTAATTCATATTAAATAAAGGCCTTTGAAGATGAAAATTTTTAATTCACTAAAATCAGCTAAAAAAAGAGATAAAAACTGTAAAGTTGTTCGTCGTAAAGGCAGACTTTATGTTATTAACAAAACCAACCCTAGATTCAAGGCTAGACAAGGCTAATTGCATAAGGTTGTGTTTTTTACAACCTTAGCGATTTCATGACTAAATAAAAATGTCAAAAATCAGAATTGGCACTCGCAAAAGTAAATTGGCGCTAGCTCAAAGCCAAGAAGTCAAACACTTACTTCAAACACACCTACCCTCTTTAGAAATCGAAATTATTCCAATTACAACTTCAGGCGACAAAATTCAAGATCGCAACCTATGCGAAATTGGCGGCAAAGGTCTTTTTATCAAAGAATTAGAAGAATCTTTAATTCAAAATAAAATAGATATCGCCATTCATTCAGCAAAAGATGTGCCACCAATAATTCATGAAGAAACTGAAATCGCAGCATTTACCAAAAGATTTATCGTAAATGATTGTTTTATTTCTAAAAAATATAATTCAATTAAAGAATTGCCTCAAAATGCATTGGTTGGCACATCTTCCGCCAGAAGAAAGGCGATTTTACTTAAAATTCGTCCAGATTTGCAAATTGTAAGCTTTCGCGGCAATGTTGATACCAGATTAAATAAAATTGAAAATAACGAAGTTGACGCCTCAATTTTGGCACTTTGTGGACTTAAAAGATTGAGCATAGAAAATCAAATTAAGAAAATAATTTCCATTGAAGAAATGCTGCCATCTGGCGGTCAAGGCGCTTTAGCAATTCAGGTAAGAAAAAACGACAAACAAGCAATTGAAATCGTTGAAAAAATCAATCATTTAGAAACTCAAATTTGTGTCAAATCAGAAAGATCTTTTTTAAGAAATCTCGGTGCGTCTTGCGCAACTCCTGTTGCAGTTTATGCTTATAAAGAAAATAATAATTTAAAACTCGATACTTTAATTTTAGATTATGATGGAAGTCAAATTTTTAGCACAAACCTGGTTGGAGATTTTACTCTTGAAGATGGAATTGAACTTGGAATTAAAGCTGCACTAAAAACTAAAAAAGAAGCAAAAGATCTGCTGGATAGAATCATCAAAAACTAAATTCATATACCAAATTCTAAATCTATTGATGGTAAATCCAGGCAAATTCTGTCATTGCGAGCGAAGCGTGGCAATCCATATTGACGTCATGAAAGTCTGATGGATATGGATTGCCACGCTTCGCTTGCAATGACATAATTTGCTATCAATAGATTTAGAATTTGGTATAAAAAATAAGGGCATAATTAAAACAACAAAAAACCCTGCCATTCATTTAAGAATGACAGGGTTTTTTATTTGCTTAAGACTTAAGCTCTTATTTAACTAAGAGTTAACATCAATTTGATAAGAAAGAGCGCAAATTTTGCCAGCAGTAGCAACTGCGTAAGTTGATCCAGATACACATGCAGAAAGCACGCCTCTGATTTTACCAGTATTAGAAACGCCATCATCGATTTTAGCATCGATTGAAAGAGCGTCAGTTGCAAGAATTGCACCAACACTCATTGGAGTTCCATTAACCAAAGAGTTAGCATCAACAGTTCCTGCAGTTGTTGTTGAAGAAGTTAGAACAACTACGTTTTGTAAGCTAGTTCTATTATAATCAAATCCCCAACCAGCAGCTTTAATTTTTGAAGCTGGGTAGTGAACTCCTGCAGTTTGAGTTGCAGTAGCACCGCCAGTGTAAGTAGGAGCAGTATCAATAGCGCCAGCAAATTTTAAATGTTGCCAAGCAAGCGCACCTTCTGAACCAGTTGCAACTGTAACACCAGTAACGCAACCAGTAGTGCAAAATTCAATTTTAGAATCGCCATCACCAAGCGCTAAACCAGAATCAGGAGTTGTAACACTTGAAACCGAACCAACCGCAGTTGAAAAATCACCAGGAAGAGCGCCGTTTTGATTATAAAAAGCATTAACTGCAACAGCATATCCTCTTGCTTCACCCATTACAGAACGAAGTTCAGAACTTTTTATTAAACTTGCACCGCCAGTGATACCAGCAATTAACAAACCGATAATGATCAACACGATCGATAGCTCAATCAAAGAGAATGCTGATTTTTTTTGAGAAAAAGTTTTTTTCATACCTAAACAAATAATTATTAAAAATTTAAAGAGCTGAAAGCTTCAGTTGGCGACTATAATTAAGCTACTAGGAATTTTATGTCAAATGAAATTTAGAAATTATTTTATTTTTAAATAATTGTGCAATTATTAGACAAACTTTAATTCTAGAATTTCGTAATTAAATGTTCCTCCAGGAGTGTTGATTTCAACCTCATCACCAACCTCTTTATTCATTAAGGCTCTAGCAACTGGAGAAATGCTAGAAATTAAGCCAGAATCAATATCTGCTTCAAAATCACTCACTATTTTATAAGTAACTTTTTTTGCATTATCTAAATTTTCTAATGTAACAGTTGCTCCAAACAAAACTTTATTTCCCGATTGTTTTAAAACATTAATAATTTCGCAGCGCGCAACTTTATCTTCATAATCAGCAATTTGCGCTTCGATAAAACCTTGTTTATCTTTTGCTGTATGATATTCAGCATTTTCTTTTAAATCACCAAGCTCTCTAGCAGTTGCAATAGCATTAATAATTTTTGGACGCTCAACGCTTTTTAAATTTTCAAGCTCTTGTTTTAGGCGCTTAAAACCTTCATCTGTAATTTGAAATTTTTGCATAAATCTCTGTAAATAATTTTAATATTTGTAACTATCGCTTTTAAATGGCCCATTAGCATCAACATTAATGTAAGAAGCTTGTTTAGGATTTAATTTAGTAAGTTTTGCACCAAGTTTTTCTAAATGTAATATCGCAACTTTTTCATCCAATTCTTTTGGTAAAATATATACTTCATTTTTATATTTTTTATGATTTTGCCAAAGCTCTATTTGCGCCATTACTTGATTAGTAAAGCTGGCTGACATTACAAAGGCACTGTGTCCAGTTGCACATCCCAAATTTAATAATCTTCCTTCAGCAAGCAAAATAATTCTTTTACCGTCAGAAAAAGTTATTTGATCAACTTGTGGTTTTATATTAGTCCATTTTAAATTTCTTAAAGCTTCAACTTGAATTTCATTGTCAAAATGACCAATATTTCCAACAATTGCGCAATCTTTCATTTTTCTCATATGCTCAATTGTAATGATGTCGATATTACCAGTGGTGGTAACAAAAATATCAGCTTTTTCTACAACTTCTTCAATTGGTAAAACTTGATAACCTGCCATCGCCGCTTGCAGAGCGCAAATTGGATCAATTTCAGTTACCACAACTCTTGCGCCTTGGGTTTTAAAGGCCTCAGCGCATCCTTTTCCAACATTACCATATCCACAAACCACCGCCATTTTTCCAGCAATCATAACATCTGTTGCTCTTTTGATGCCATCAATCACGCTTTCTTTGCAGCCGTAAAGATTGTCAAATTTTGATTTTGTAACTGAATCATTTACATTGATTGCCGGGATTTTTAATTTACCTTCTTTAGCTTGCTGATAAAGCCTTGCAACTCCTGTCGTAGTTTCTTCTGAAACACCCTTAACTTCTTTTAATAATTCAGGATATTCTTCATGCATTATTTTTGTTAGATCTCCGCCATCATCTAAAATCATATTTGGCTTCCATTCTGGTTTGCCGATAATTGTTTGTTTGATGCACCAAAGATATTCTTCTTCTGTTTCACCTTTCCAAGCAAAAACTGGAATTCCCGCTTCGGCTATGGCTGCAGCCGCTTGATCGGAGGTTGAAAAAATATTACATGAACTCCAGCGAACCTGTGCACCCAAATGAATCAAGGTCTCAATCAAAACCGCAGTTTCAATTGTCATATGTAAGCAGCCCACAATTCTTGCGCCGGCAAGTGGTTTTGAAGCTCCATGCTCGCTGCGCAGCGCCATTAATCCAGGCATTTCATTTTCTGCTAAAGTAATCTCTCTTCTGCCTAAAGCAGCCAAACTAATGTCTTTTACGCGATAATCATTTGTCATATAAATATTTTGAAATTTAAAAGGAAACTGGAGAATAGAGCAGTAAATAAGCAAATGGAATGATTAAGGCATATCCAAAATTATTACGATTTTTTCTGCTTGGAATTTTAAAAATTAATAGCATGGTTAAAACACCCATTACCATTACAAAATAAAATAAAAAATTGGTCAAATTTAAACAAACTGAAGCAATTAAAATAAATTTTGTGTAATCAAATGACTGATCTTGACTAGCAAAAATTCCATCGGTTCTTTTATAAAAAATTTGATAGAAAACCATCGCCATTACCGCTCCAATTGATGCAGAAAAAACAACATCAATAATTGTTTGATCTTCTAAAATACGGTTTGCAAGACCAATCATTAAAATAAAATTTAATACTTGGTTTGGAAAAGAATTATGAGTGTAGTCAGTAGCAAGAAGAATCACCAGCCCTACAGAGATCATAGAATAAATAATAAATTCTTCGGAGAAAGAAAAATTTAAATAACAAATTACGAATAATATCGTGGTTGAAATTTCAATAAAAAGATGAGTGCGTGGAATTTTGGTTTGACAGCTTCTGCATCTTCCTAAAGTAAAAATCCAATTTAATAAGGGAATTAAATCGCGAGTTTTTATGATTGTATTACACTGTGGACATCTTGATTTGGGCCCAAAATATCTGCCAAAACACGATTCTCCAAGTGGCAATCTATATGCAAAAAGAGTTGCGTAAGATCCGAAAATCGCACCAAAAAAAGCGGCGATAATTATTCCAAAAAATTGTTCCATGTTTTATTTTATTAAGTTGTGGCCGCTAAACATTCAGTCATTTCGACTCCGCTCAATGACCGGGCTTTAAAAATTGATCATTGAGCGAAGTTGTAATGTCAATTTTTAGCTGCTTTACTACTTCCCACTTTTTTGTAAATACAAAATCACATCAGCGCGATCTTGTGGTTTTTTTAAACCCGCAAAAGCCATTTTAGTTCCAGAAATATAATCTTTTGGCTTGGTAATAAATTGACTTATTGATTCCACGTCCCAAGCACCGCCTTTTGCTTTCATGCCTTCAGAGTAAGAAAAATTGGTTGAACCTTTTTTTCTTCCTACAACTCCATATAAATTTGGCCCAACTTTTGGCGCCTCACCTTTTCCAATTGTGTGACAAGAAGCGCATTTTTTAAAGATTTTTGCACCATTATCAAAACTAGCCATTTTTAATAATTGGTTAATATCAACTGGTGTTTCTGCCTCTTTTACAACTGGCTTTCCATCAAGAGAAATAGCCACTTCAAAACCTCTTTTAACCATCGGTTTTGGACGATAAAAAACATCAGCAAAAATTACTGCAAATATAATAATCACTAAAGAAATCGCAAAAGCCAAAGCTGGCATTTTAAATTTTTCCATAAAATTAATCGAACAAAATTGATAATGATTTTTCTTGAGAAATGTTGGAAATAGCTTCTCCAAGCAATGGGGCAATATTTATTATTTTAATATTTTTAGCCGCCAAAGTTTCTGCTTTTGCTTCAATTGAATTAGTAATTACTAAATTTTTTAATTTAGAATTAGCAATTTTTTCATAAGCATTTCCTGATAAAACTCCATGAGTAATATAAGCTGAAACTGATGATGCACCTTTATTTAATAAGGCTTCTGCAGCATTACATAAAGTGCCGCCAGAATCAACCATATCATCAACAATAATACAACTTCTTCCTTCAATATCGCCAATAATATTCATAACTTCGCTTACTCCTGCGCGCGGTCTTCTTTTATCAACAATTGCAAGTTCTGCACCAATTTTACTGGCAATTGCTCTAGCTCTAAGCAAGCCGCCGACATCTGGAGAAACTACAACTAAATTTTTTAGATCAAAATTTTCTTTAATATCGCGAACAAAAACTGGTGAAGAATATAAATTATCAACTGGAATATCAAAAAAACCTTGAATTTGTCCGGCGTGCAAATCTATTGTAAGCACACGATCTGCTCCAGCTGAGGTAATTAAATTAGCAACTAATTTTGAAGAAATTGGAGTTCTTGGTGCAACTTTGCGATCTTGCCTAGCATAGCCAAAATAAGGAATTACTGCGGTAATTCTTTTTGCCGAAGCTCTTCTTAAAGCATCAATTGCAATCAATAATTCCATGATATTATCATAGATCGGAAGAGCACACGTCT
>CALBSF010000339.1 GCA_937927795.1 uncultured Rickettsiales bacterium | reverse complement strand
CAATCCCCTCTCCCTTGAGGGGAGAGGGTTAGGGTGAGGGTGATTAGCTTAAGATGGCACCAGAGGTTATATAACAAATTTTTCTAAGGACTAGTTGGTGGATTAGAAGAAGAGTTTGAGCCGCCCGCTCCAGAGCCTCCAGCTTGAGATACTCCTCCCGCAGCTCCCACCTGAGATGCGCCACCAGCACCACCAGTCTTAGATGCGCCACCACCTGAAGAAGAATGACTTGCGCCACTAATATTTTGAGCCTTATCCATTGATTTTCCTTTGCTTGTAGCCGACCTAACCGCAGATGCAGCTCCTCTGCCAACTTTTTTTGCTGCTGCAGTCCCGTGCTTAGCTAAACCACCTATCACTCTTTTTTGAATGCCACGACCAATTGAATAAGCCTTTCCTGCCGCTTTTTGTGGAGAAAGATTCCAACTGCTATTAAGACCCTCGCCGCCGACTAATTTTTTTGCAAAATAACTTATTTTATCCATAAAACTAAAGAACACGAACATCATAATAGCGCCCTTAAAGATAGAATTCATCTTATCAGCATTCATCGAAATTAATTGCGGAATTCCTATGCCAATAATTTCAAGGCCGTGATAAGTTGAAATATTTGGAATTTTAAAAATACAATAAAGGCTGCTATTTTCTGCCGCGCCCTCGCATATCATTCTCTTCATCTGTGTTCTGCCATCACCAGTAAAATGAAGATCGTTGCCAATAGTAATTGTATCAAACATGGTGATCATCAAAGCAAGATAGGCAAATAATATCATTGGCTGCAAAGCAAAACCCGTTAATTGCTTTAGCCATCCTTGGAATATTCCCTTTGTTCTTTCAAATAAAGATGCAGCTATGGTTATTGGCGAAATATAAATTAATAAAACAATTGAAACCACAGAAAGTAAAAATATATGAAGAGCCCTTATCGTCATTGAAATCAATAAGAATGCAAAAATAAATGCTGCAACCACAAACATTACGCCAAATCCACCAGTAAATAATCCTCCAACCGCCATAATTAATAAATTTGGAGCCGAAACTTCTGGACCAAAACCAAGAGCCCGAGCAATCTTACAATCAAGAGTATCCCAAATTCTTAAATAAGATTTGCCTTCTGGATACGCGGCTCTACTTGGATTATATCTTGTTGACTCATCAGAATCTGCATAATTAAATCTTGGAAATTGACATCCATCAAGCTGAGAGGAATCTTTGTCTTCATCAACATTAAAAACTGCTTCAGATAAAAAAGTTGAGCTGTTTAAAATTCCTTCAGTAAAGCCACTTTGCCAAGCATCTCCGGTTGCAAAATATAAAACTAAACCAATTTTAAAGATGTAAGGCAATAATTTTTTCTTTTCAATTGCAGCATTTGGAACCGCAAACAACACCATCACCCCAAACATTGTAATTGATAATATCAGTAAAATCTGAATGAATGATTGCAATCTATCTTGAATTTTTGCAAAGAAAGATTGGTTTTTTAAGATATAACCCTTGCGATATTCATATCCACTTTTGCAAACGTCTCTAAATGGCTGCTCCTCTGGATCTAAACACTTCGTATCTCCACCCCTATGAAGCATAACATTCTCCATAGTCTCTTTAACACACTGAGCCATTGGTGCAGAAAAACTTTTTGTATTAAGCGGAATTATTCCAGCATCATAACTATAAAAATTTTGAGAATCACCCTTCATATCTTTACAGGACGAAGAAATAAAACCTTGATCTAAGCTACTTTGCCTAACTGTTGGCAAAATTGGCACTTTCCAGCAATGATTTAAATATTGACAAGTATTTAAGGTAAGAGAAGTGTCATTTGGATCTACGGCGCTAGTTTCAGTTCCGCCACCAAGCAGGTGATTATAAGGACAAACTGAATATGTTTTAGCGCAAACATAATTTTGAACTTTTTTACTTTCATAAACCTCAAAGGTAACATCCACCACGCTACATCTTGAACCCACTTCACAGAATTTATAATCACTTCTATGAGCGGGCCCCGCAATGTCATTATTGGTTTCTATACAAAGAGTGCTCTGGCTTCTTTTTTTACAACATTCAAAAGCCTCCATCGCCTCTTTATCATTTGGATTAGAAGATAAAAAACGATAACAAGCAAATGATGGAGCGGCTCCAGAGCCCTTAACATAATATCTTTGATTATCAGAATCATATCCAAGTCTCGTCATTCTCTCTGCTTTCGACCATGGATTTTTACATCCATTATCCTCATATTCTTTTCCACCATAGATATATTCGCGATAATTTTTATTAACAATTCTGGTAGAGTTATCAATTTTAAAACCTGCACAATCAGCAGAATTAGGATTATTTCTTGCAAAAGCTTCAACTAAACATCTTGCATAATCACCTTGAGTTTTAACCCAAATTTTATCCTGATCTCTGCAAGCCTCTTCTGACCTACATTTCTCTTCCCATTTATTCCACCCTTCCCCACAAATTGTAGTATTTTCATAGGCAACTTTTGCAAAACGATAAGTTACAGCAAGTGCCGATAAACCAACACCAACAGCAGCCGCATAACCCGCATAAGAAGCGCAGCATCGCATAGTATCCTGAGTTGCCATCGCCGCCTGAGATGAATAAAGCGGTCCCATCGGAGTTGTTGCAGCAGCTGCCGCCAAATTTCCAAGAATAGTTGCTTCACTACCTCTTGCAGAACATCTGGCAAATCGACTAAGCATTTTCTTGGCAGTGCTTGGGGTTATTATTGGTATATCCGGCTCTAACTCCGCCAACTGTTCGTAAGAAATTTTCCCCAAACCAAGTGGATTAGTAGCATCGCAAGCTAATTTACTAGCTATTCCCGCACTAACTATGGCCCCACCCAACCAAGTTACAAAACCAGCACACTGCGGATTGCTAAGCTCCCAGGTTATATCTTTATTCGCACCAAGTGGATCGTAATCAATGGTGCCAGTATGACAGCGATTACCCCTATACTCTGAATAGTTTTTCGGCTCATCTAAAAGATTGGTAGAGTAAGAATTTATAGGAATTAAAATAAAAAAGGCAGCATAAAAACAGCAAGAAATAACACTCAAAAAGTTTTTCAAAAACTTGGTCTGCATTTATTTTTAAAAATTTTTATAATATCTAACTAAAACACCAAAAGCATTATTGGTTTGAATATAATCCTTATAATTATTACGAATATTTTTATAACCGGTTTGAATTATAAATCGATCAAAAAAACTATTTTTATCAAATTCATAGCCAACAGAAATTTCAGATAATTCCTGCTCAAAACCAAGTTGACTCGCATTCTTATTGCTGCGACGAGAATAAACAAGGGTCGTTAAATAATTACGATAAAATTTATTAACCACACTTCCTGTAAAATAACGCTCACTAACATCAGAATTTCCATCAACATTTTCAAAATTATTATATTCAACCATCGCGTCAATATCATAATTTGCCGTAACTGGATATAAATAATTCATACCAAAAACATATCCTTTTTGGTCAGCTAATTTATTTTGCGCAACCGCAGTTGCTCTAGAATTAACAGCTAAATTAATATAAGCAAAATTATAAGTTAATTTTTCTTTTTCACCAAAATCAAAACTCACGTCCATTGATGCTAAATAAGACTGTAGTAAGCTAGAGTCTCCTGCCTTAGCATCAGATTTAGTAAATGAATCATTTTGAGCAATAATTGAATTATCTAAATATTTTCGATCATTTTTAAAAACTGAAAATCCAAAATCATATTGCCCAGTTTTTTTTGCATTACCAGTGCGATAAACAGTTCCAAGACCAATTTTATCAACCATACGATAATTATTAGCAAGTTCATAGCCCCAAATTCCACGATCCCACTTCCAAGCTTTACCATAATTTAAATTAAATTTTCCTACAATAAATGAATGTTTTTTATCATTATATTGCAAATTTAATTGACGAATAAAAATTCCTTCATCTTGAAAAAATCTGTTTCCACCACTATTTGCAACAACCACGCCATTATCTTGAGTTCCACTATTAAAAGGGCTTAAATTGATTTGGCTATTAAAAGAAAAATTCTTACCAAAATCAAATTTTGAATAAAATCTTGCTCTAGCAAAAGTTTCTTTATATTGGCCATCTTTATCAGTTGTTTGATAATTATCATTAAAACCAATATCGGTAACTAAACGATTAGAAAAACGCTTATCTGCCTTTTCTTCACCCACGAAAGACAGTGGTAAAAGCTTATCTTCACTATCATCATCGTCGTCGTCAGCGAAACTTTCAAAAGCAAAAAATATAAAAAATAAAAATAAGATTTTGTTTTTCATTATTAAATTATGTATAAATGACTGGTCGTTATTTTTAACAAAATGTCATTCTATGCTAACTGCAACCTTAATCGCAATAAGTTTTTCAATCGGATTTTTTATCGAAAGCATCATTGGTTTTGGCGGCGGTTTAATTGCCTATTCTTTTTTAGGATTTTTTATCGATTTTAAAATGATGATTCTAGCTGGGCTCTACATAGGAACCCTCTCTAGCGCCTATATAATTTCCACCGATTACAAATCTTTTGACAAGAAAACCTTCAAATCCGCAATTTTACTTTCTCTTGTTGGAACAATTATTGGGGTTATATTTTTTACTAAATTTTCTTCTGCAATTTTAACTAAATTATTCGCATTTTTATTAATTATCTTATCAATAAAAATCTTATTTTTTGATAAATATATTATTAATATTGAATTATATAAAGGTATTATTGCTTATATGTCTAATATTGGCATGACAATTAGTTTACATGCATTAGATCCGAATATTAATATGAATGGTCATTTTAATGATTTGGGACCTTCTAAAGTTATTTCTTATTTTGCTTGTGTTTCTGATCTTATTCATATAGGTGCTGATAAAAGTGGTGTTGTTGATTATATTACTCTAAAAATAGTATTGGCTGCTTTGGAGATTATATTATTTGTTATTTTATCTATTATAGCTTATTGTATGCTGGAGGTTTATGTTCAGATGTATTTTTTATTATACGCTGGATTTGTCCTCACAGGGTTTGCTGGGAGCTCTTGGACTAATGCATTTTGGCAAAAATATGTACATTCAGTTTCGTATATTGCAATTAAATTTTTTGTAATATCTATTTTGATGGGCTTGATGTTAAGCACAGTAGAAATGTGGGCAGATCAGATATCTCAAGCTGCGGCTCAAGAAAATAATGGTGCTGGCATTACTGCAGCTATTATGAATATTGTATGTTCGGCAATTATATTAGTATTTATGATAAAAGAGTTGCCAAATTGGGCGGCAAAATCATTATCTGCAACGGTTAAATTGCGCGGATAAATTGTAGATTATGGTTGTAAATATGAATAGAGCACCACAATTGAATATAACAATTTTTTTTAAATAAGTACATGCGATTTTATGATTAATCAAAATAATGATGCAATTAGGCATTTAGAAAAAGATATGGCTGATATCTTAGAAATTATGTTAGAGAAAGATACAGTAGAAATTATTTGTAATCCATATAAAAAACCAGATGGTAGTTATGAGGGGCATATTTTGCTTGATAAACATGGTGTTGGTTTACATAATTTTAAAAATGATAATTTAGAGATTGTAAAAATGAGTGCTAGTAAAATAGAAACTATAATTAGTGTATTAGCTAGCATATCGGGTAAATTTATTCATGCGAAACAACCATATTTGGAATGTAAAATTCCAAAGTATGGACATAGATTTACAGCAGTTATTCCTCCTGCTAGTAATTTTCCATCTTTTTGTATTAGAAAACATTCACCTAAAGTTTATTCATTAGAAGATTTTGTAAGTCAGGGTGTTATGCAGGCAACTAGCTGTGAGACTATTAGGTCATGGATTGAGCGCAAATATAATATATTAATTGCAGGAGGCACTGGTAGTGGTAAGACAACTTTAGCAAATGCGATTTTAAATGAAATAGTTGCGAAGTTTCCAGATACCAGAATGTTAGTTATTGAAGATGTTCCTGAATTACAGTTTGATACCAGTAGATCTATAGGGCTTGCTTTAAGCGATGCATTTAATGTAAATGATGCTTTACGTTTAAGTTTACGTTTTAAGCCCGATAGGATTATTATGGGGGAAATTAGAGGTTCTGAAGCCTATACTTTATTAAAAGCATGGAACACTGGTCATCCAGGAGGTGTTGCTACAATTCATGCAAATGGAGTTAAGGAGGCCTTGTATCGCTTTGAGTCATGTATTCGGGATCATCATTTAGCTAAGGTTAATCGTCAAGAAATAGGCTTTACAATCAATGGTATTATAGCAATTCAAAATATTACTGATAGAGAATTGGTTGATGGCTCGTATATTAACACAACAAAAAGAAAAATCACGGCATTAAGGCAGATTATGCAGTATGATGTTGAAATGGATATTTATCAGGATATTATTTATGATAATATTCGTAGTGAATTTGAATAATATATTATTATATTACTGATTTATGTTAAAGCAAATTATTAATATTTTGATATATTTAATTGTTGGAAGCTTGATTTATTTTTACTTATATGATCATTTCTATTATAATCCAACCAAATCATTAGCAGTGGGGCATTATTTTACTTATAAAAATTCACATTATATTCATAATGATATTGTGTTATTTTGTTTAGACACTAATAAACATTTGCAATATTTAAAAGACTTAGAGTTATTGCATTTGCCATATATCTCTGATAATGCTATACCCATCAAAAATATTTGTAATAACGAGTTTACATATTTATTAAAACACATAGTTGCCAGTAGTGGCGATATAGTTGAAATTAAGCAATCTAGAGTATTTATTAATAATAAAATTGTTGCACATTCATTAATTAAAAAAATTGTGGTACATAATAATAAAACAATTAATTTACATAGTAATAATATTTTGAAGGTACGTTTAAAGTCTAATCAATATTTTGTTATGGGTAACTCTGATGATTCTTATGATTCGAGATACTTTGGTATTATTGATAATACTAATATTTATAGAAAAGCAATTTATATGTTTCACGTGAAACCATAAATAATGAATATTTGGTTATATAGTTTTACACAATTCTGAAAGTTTGATGTTATATTTTGTATTTAGGATTTTTTTAATTTACCTTAAACACCATTCTAAGTAATTTCGTATATTTAATATTTATTGTGTTTATAAAGATGCAAATTTTTTAAGTAATGTTCAATTAACATATAAGAAATACTTGTTTTTGGGGGTAAATCTGGTAATTTGTCTATACTAAACCATGCTGCATCTATAAGCTCTGTTTTATCAATTTTTATTATACCAGAATCATATTCTGCAATAAAACCAAACATAAGAGAATCTGGAAAAGGCCAATATTGTGAATTTATATAAGAAATATTTTTAATAAAAACCCCTACTTCTTCGTAAGTTTCACGCTTTAGGGTTTCTTCTATCGTTTCTCCAAGTGTGGTGTATCCTGCAATACAGCCATAAATATTAGTATTGATATTTTTTATTGATTTTGCAAGTAAAATTTGTTGATTATGATAAATTAAACCAATTGCAACTGGAGAAAGACTAGGATATACAATATTATTACATTTGTTGCATTTAATAGCCAGATTATTGGTATTGTAGTTTATAGTCATTTTATTAGCACACATGCCACAATATTTATTTTTTAAATACCAATATTTAAGATGTTTAGCTAACAATAATAGCTCAAACTGCTTGTGAGATAAGTATTGTTTACTATATTTTATATTTACTAAATTATTAGATGGAATTATATTATTATTAATAAATATTAGGTTTTGTTGCTTATCGTAAGTCCATTTGATTATTATAGAATTTTCATCAATAAGATGTGCTAGATTTTTTAGGTTTGCCACATTTGGTAATGATAATGTTTGCAATTCTTGTGATTCTTGCAACTGTATGTCATTATTGTTAATCATAAAGACTAACATATTATTATCAAAACTTTGTAGATTGCTTATAAATTCTTTGTAAGAATATTGTTTGTTGATTTGTATCATAGTAATTCTTTTTTTAAAAAATTATTGTTAAATAAACAATAATTATATCGTATATTAACAATTTACGTTTTTAAAATATAAAATCAATAAGTTATAAGTCTATGCTTAATGTTATTAAATTAACATATATGAAACAACTATTTTACTAAGGGGCTATTCCAAATAAACATACAAAACAGTGAAGTTGTTCGTTTTCATATTTAACAGTTATAGATCCGTCACTATTAGGATTCCATAAGCAGGTTGAGGAAAAGTGTAAAGAGGCGTCTCCCTTTTGAAAGATCGTAGATCGGAAGAGCGTCGTGTAG
>CALBSF010000338.1 GCA_937927795.1 uncultured Rickettsiales bacterium | reverse complement strand
ATGATTATATTGATATAAGTTTTTTATAGGCTTTTTTTAGAGAAGCAATTAAATTGAGGTTATATATAACCTCTGGTGCCAATTTGACCTTTTTGTTATTTCTCAAAAATACTTTATGAAAAAAATACTTTGTGAAAATGATAGTATAGCCAACTTATTTGATATATGCTCATTTATAATTATTTTAACTTAAAAACATTTTTCTCTATGAAAATATTATTAACAATCATCTCTCTTTTTGCACTAATTTCTTGCGCCCATCAAAATCAAAAAATTCGGGTTGACTTTTCTCTTGATGAGAAAAAATCAAATATTGGAAATGATGTAGGAATAAGCTTAGCAGTGTTTGACGATAGATTGGAAAATAAATTCTTTGGCACTAAAGAATTTTGTGATGATCAAAAAATCAGCATTACTAGTAACCAAAATTTAGCTGAATTACTTGAAAATGAAATCAATAACCAATTATTGCGCAAAGGCTTTAAGCAAGGCAATGAAAAAATCGTTGAAATTCGCATTCAAAATTTAAAATATGAAGCTAGTTGCGGTTTTTTATTAGGGCGATCTAAAGCAGATGTTTCGGTGAAAGTTTCGGTAACTAGCTCTAAAGGCAAAATAAAAACTACGAAAAATTTTGGATTAACTGCCAATAGCAAACATTTTCTTCTGCCTTTAGCTTCAACAGATGCTGATACCATCAACAATGTTTTGTCGCAAGTGGTTAGAGATATTTTGGAAGATGATATGATTGTAAGAAATTTATCACAGTAGAATATCAATTCTTATAAATTAACTAAATTTAAAAAATATATGAAAAAATTACTAATAACATTATCGCTTTTAACTCTTATTAATTCCGCCACGGCCGCAGAAACTATAGGAGAAAAATTTGACGCTAAGCTCAATAATACAAAACGCAGCATCAAACATGCCACTAATAGAGGCAAAGAAATAGCTTGCGATGCAACTGATAAAAGCTGCCTAGCAAGCAAAGTTGATCACAAAGCTCAAGAAACTAAAGATTATGTGAAAGACAAAACAAAGGAAGGTAAAAATATTATCGATAATGATGATAAAAAAAATTAGAGCAAATTTTTACCAAGAGCGCCCAAAATTTTGGACACAGAATTTTAGGGCGCTTTTTTTATTTATTTAAAAAAAATTATTTACGGAGCCTCGCTGTAACTAATTGCCTTACCATCTCGAACCAAGATATATCCCTTACTCATAAAACGAGCATAGGAATAAACCTCATCTCCTTTTTCATAATAACAACCAAAAAGTTTTTTTATTTTTTCTGCCTTCATATTAAATTTAAAAGTCGTAAGCTCTCCAAGTAAAGACTCAGCCATTTCTTGATTTTCTCGATTTGGAGTTCCACAGCCAATTTTATCAATCATTTCTTGGCTGCATGAAATCACCAACGTGAAAGATATTAAAAGTAATAAATTTTTCATTTTCTTTTATTTAAGTATTCAATAAGGTTAGATTATTAATATAAATTTAAAATCTGACTTTAAAAGTAAAAATATCCCTCAAATATGAATCAAGAATTACCAAAATGCGTTAAGTGTGGATTTGAATATATCTACGAAGTTCAAGATACCTATCATTGCCCAGAATGTTCTTTTGAATGGTCAAAATTTTCATCATCTGCAAATGAAGATGAATCCGATGATGTTGTTAAAGATGCTAACGGCGTTATTCTGCAAGATGGCGACACTATTACCGTTATTAAAGATTTAAAAGTAAAAGGATCATCTTTAGTAGTAAAAGTTGGAACAAAAGTAAAAAACATTCGAATAGTTGGCGGCGATCACGACATAGATTGCAAGATAAGTGGAATTGGACAAATGAGTTTAAAATCAGAGTTTGTTAAAAAAGTTCAAGATTAAATCTGTAACCGCTTTTTCTACTTCATCTTTTGAGCCAGAGCTATCAATAACAAAATCTGCTTTTTTTACTCTTTCTTCATCGCTAATTTGTTTTAAAATTATTTGATTAAATTTATTTTCAAGAGCTTCTTTTTTATTTAAAAATTCTTCAGGATTTAATAATTTTTCACGCTCTAAAAAGCGCTGTTTTCTAATAGCCAGAGAAGAAATTATCGCGATAGTTTTATCGCACTTATAATCTCCTTCAAGCAACAAGGGAACATTTAACACCACAATTTCTTTACCAGAAATTCTCGCCTGATTTAAAAAATCTAAAGTTTTTTTTCTAACTTTAGGATGAATAATTGACTCAAGAATTTTTAATTTTTTATCATCTGCAAAAACTATTTCACCAAGAATTCTGCGATCAATTTCTTCGTTAATTACAGCTCGTGAAAAATATTTTTTAATCTCTTCAATAGTTGATTTATCTGACTTAAGTAAATTATGAACTTCTTTATCCGCATCAAATACCAATACTCCATTATCAGCAAAAATTTTAGCAACAAAATCTTTTCCGGCCGCGATTCCCCCACTAAGACCAATAACTTTCATAAGAATTATTTTAATTCCTCTGGAACTTCCAACTGACAAAATTCCAGATTTTTACGCAGATTTTCTTTTAATTTTGCTAAATTTTCTTCGCAGTCTGCCTCACATCTGGCAACTAAAATTGGCTGGGTATTAGAAGCTCTAAGCAACCACCATCCATCAAAATCATGAGCCCTAATACCATCAATATCATTAAAATCAACGCCTGCTTTTCTTAAACTTTCTTTTAATTTTTCAATGATTTTAAACTTTTTTTCTTCTGTACAATTAATTCTAATTTCTGAAGTTGAGAAAGTTTTTGGTAGTGATTTTCTAAGATCAGATAAGGAAACCAAAGAATTTTCAAGAATATTAATTATTCTAATTGCCGCGTAAAGTCCGTCATCAAAACCATAATATTTATCCGCAAAGAAAATATGACCTGACATCTCTCCAGCCAATACTGCCTTGGTTTCTTTCATTTTAGCTTTAATAAAAGAATGTCCAGTTTTCCACATCAAAGCCTTACCGCCTGATTTTACTATATCATTAAATAAAACGCTGCTCGCTTTAACATCAGCAATTATTGTGGAACCCTGCTTTTCTTGCAAAATTTCACGAGCATAAAAAACCATCAATTGATCACCCCAAATTATTTCGCCTTCATCATCAATCACGCCAATTCTGTCGCCGTCACCATCAAAAGCAATTCCTAAATCACATCCATTTTCTAAAACCGTTCTTCTTAAATCTTCTAAATTTTTTGGAACTGTTGGGTCTGGGTGATGATTTGGAAAAGAGCCATCAACTTCTTCAAAAAGCAAAATATTATCAGCGGCAATTCTTGATGACAATCAGATCGGAAGAGCG
>CALBSF010000337.1 GCA_937927795.1 uncultured Rickettsiales bacterium | reverse complement strand
AAACACCGTCCAAGTTTTTCATCACATCCTGATTACTTAGTCGAATGGTTGTAATACCCAATGAGCGCATAAAATCCTCTCGGATTTGGTCATATTGCCGGGCATCGTCCGAATAATGACTGTCACCATCTATTTCGATGACTAATTTTCGTTCGGGGCAATAAAAATCGGCAATATAATGGCCAATACCATGTTGCCTGCGAAATTTGACGCCCATCTGGCTGTTACGCAAGATTTGCCATAAGCGCTTTTCTGGCTCGGTCATGTTGTGGCGAAGGCATCAGCACGCCGTTGATGATTCTGAACTCGGAGGATGATCCGGTCTGTAAAATCGAGAATATTCAGCCGCATCTGGACTTGATCAAACGTAAACCGAATATGGTGCTGGTGACGACCGCGCGCGGTAGTCATTGTGCGCATTATGAAGGCTGGACTGCAAAATCGTGGGCCAGCCGCTTGATGGCGAATTATTTTCTGGTCGTCCAAATTTTAAATGGATTTTTTCTCAAAAATATCCTCGTCTAAGTAATGCAGAAAGAAGCTTTTTAGATAATGAAGTAGAAAAAGTTTGCGAAATGTGCAAAGACTATGATGTGCAAGTTAATCGCGACTTATCAGGTGAAGTTTGGGATTATTTACGCAGTAAAAAATTCTTCGGAATTATTATTCCTAAAGAATATGGCGGCCTTGGTTTTTCAGCTTTTGCTCATAGCTGCATAATTGAAAAATTGGCTTCAAGATCAGTTCCTCTTGCAATCACCGCAATGGTTCCAAATTCACTCGGACCTGCTGAATTATTACTTCACTATGGAACAAAAGCGCAGCAAGATCATTACTTACCAAGACTTGCTGATGGCAGAGATCTTCCTTGCTTTGCTTTAACTGAACCAACTGCAGGCTCTGATGCCACTTCGATAATTTCTAGCGGCGTTTTATTTAAAGATCCAAATGGTGAAATTAAAATTAGTTTAAATTGGAATAAAAGATATATCACACTTGGAGCTTACGCCACCGTGATTGGACTTGCCTTTCAACTTCGTGATCCTGATCGTTTATTATTTAAAGAAGAAGATATTGGAATTACTTGCGCCTTAATTCCTCACAATACTCCTGGAGTTAAACAAGGAAGAAGACATGACCCACTTGCAACCCCTTTTGTAAATTCTCCATTAAATGGTGAAAATGTTGTGGTTGGATTAGATGCTATAATTGGTGGCAAAAATGGTCTTGGAAAAGGCTGGAAAATGTTAATGGAATGTCTTGCGGCTGGAAGAGGAATTTCACTTCCTTCAACTAGCAGTGGCGGCTCAAAATTAGTGGCTCGAGCAGCGAGTGCCTATGCAAGCATCAGACAACAATTTGGAACTGCAATTGGTAAATTTGAAGGGGTTGAAGAGGTTTTGGCGAGAATCGCCTCTAGAACTTACGCGGTTGATGCAATGCGTATCTTTACTGCTGGAGCGGTTGATTCTGGCTCAAAACCAGCGGTAATTACTGCAATTGCAAAATATCATGCTACTGAAATTTTCCGTCAAAATATTAATGATGGCATGGATATTGCTGGCGGCAGCGGCATCATTAGAGGGCCAAAAAATATTTTAGCTAATGCTTATTTTTCAACTCCAATTTCAATTACAGTTGAAGGTGCCAATATTATGACTCGAAGCCTAATTCATTTTGGGCAAGGCGCAATCATGTGTCATCCTTACGCTTACAAAGAAATTACCGCTTTAGAAAATAATAATGTTAAAGATTTTGATTTAGTATTTTTTGCTCATATCAATCATTTATTTAGTAATTTAGTTAGGTCAATTTTACTTTCACTAACTCGCGGCTATTTAAGAAAACCATTTAAAAACTCTTTAATTGGAAAATATGAAAGAAAAATTGCTTGGTGCTCCGCAACTTTTGCATTACTTGCTGACATAGCGCTAGCAAGGTTTGGTGGCAATTTAAAACGCAAAGAAAAAATCAATGGTCGTTTTGGCGACGCCTTATCTGCGATGTATATGGCAGTTTGTGTATTGAGAAAATTTGATGCCAATGGTCGAAAAAAAGAAGATGAAGCGGTTGTAGAACACGCATTAAAAGAAATTTTTACTAAAGCGCAAACTGCAATTGATGGGCTTTATCAAAATTTATTTGGCTGTGTTGGAAGATTTATTTTATATCCATTTGCAATGTGGGCAAGATTCAATGCTTTCACCTGCCCAGCTGATGATAATTTGGGTCATGCAGTTGTTAAAAATTTTATAGTTAATTCTAAATATAGAGATTCACTTACCAGTGGAATTTATATTTCAGATGATAAATATGATAATTTGGGTCGCTTGGAATATGCAATGAAGCTAAAAGAAGAATCGCAATTTGTGATTGAAAAAATTAGAAAAGCTATAAGAGAAGTAGCTCCACAAGCAACCGAAAAAATTTCTTATCGATAAGTCTTACCCATCATGAAAAAAATCGTCGTTAAATTTGGCGGCTCGAATTTGCGCCAACCTCAAGATATCGACCGCGTCGTCAATGTCGTGCAAACCTATAATCGTCCGCTGGTTTTAGTCGTGTCGGCGTTCTATGGCATTACCAATGCACTTATCGCTTGTGTGCAAAGTGCAAAAGAAGGTGCTGGTACCAAAGCTGCGTTGGCTGACAGCCGCGACTATACGCAAACCCTGCGCGCTTTAAAAAAAGAAATTTTGGAATTTAGTGAATTTGGATTTGATGAGCGTGTGATGGATGGAATTGCTGCCATGAATTATAAAACAGCAACACCCGTACAAGAACAAGTTATTCCCATCATAAAAGCAGGAAAAGATTTAATAGCCTCTGCACAAACAGGCACAGGAAAAACCGCCGCATTCGCCATGCCGATATTACAAAGGTTGCACAAAGCGGGGCAAATAAAGCCGCATGCAATTCGTGCACTGATTTTAAC
>CALBSF010000336.1 GCA_937927795.1 uncultured Rickettsiales bacterium | reverse complement strand
TTTTGCGGCGCGAGCCACTTTTTTGTGATTATAATGAATCAAAGAATTTTCAACAATTTTTCCAGCGTCAATTTCAATAATTTTATCCGCAACTTTTTTAACCGCTCTTAAATTGTGAGAAATTAATAAAATCGATAATCCTAATTCATTTTTTAATCTTAAAAGTAAATCTAAAATCTCATCTTGAACCTTTACATCTAAAGCGGTTGTAGGTTCATCAGCAATTAAGATTTTTGGATTATTGGCCAGTGCAATTGCAATCATAATTCTCTGTTTTTGCCCGCCAGAAAATTGATGAGGATAGTCATTAAGTCTTGATATTATTGATTCTAGATCGACCATTTTCAATAATTCAAAAATTCTTTTTTTTAAATTTTCTTTAGAAATTTTTGGATTATGAATTGTAATTGCTTCTTCAATCTGTTTTCTAAGTTTATGCAAAGGGTTTAAAGCGACATTTGGATCTTGGAACACTAAGCCAATTTCTTTGCCACGAATTTTGCACAATTCTGATTTTTTGGCGGTAAGTAAATTTTTTTTATCAAGCTCGATAATTCCAGTTATTTTTGCTGCGCGCAGCAGCCCAATTATAGCAAGGGCCGTCACTGATTTTCCTGATCCACTTTTTCCAACTAAAGCGGTGATTGATTTTGGTTGCAGGCTAAAAGATATGTCATCAACAACTTTGGTGTTTTTAAATGAGATTGAGAGGTTTTGAATTGAGAGCATTTATTTGATTGTTAGGATTATCTCGTGGATGTTTAAGCTTCTTTAAGTCCTAATAATGCAGGTCGGCATTTGTAATGCCGACCTTTAAGTTCATATCGTCTAACTAAGTAAATAAACCGATAAAAACTAAAACTTTCCTTGATAAATTTGAATAATTTTATCAAGCATTTCAAGAGCTTCACCTCTAGGGCGTTGGAAGGTGTTGCGTCCAATGATTGAACCGTTTGCACCACCCTTGTAAATTTCACGAATTTCGTTATAAATATCATCTTCACCTTTAGCATTTCCGCCAGAGAAAACCACAATTCTTCTGCCGTTAAAGGTTGATTTCATTACATGTCTAATTCTTTCTTCCATTGAAGAAACTGGAATTTTAACTTTTTCAAAAACCTTAATTGTTTCAAGATTTTCTAAAGCTTGAGTTGGAGGTTTAACTTTAATAATGTGAGCACCAAGCAAGGCTGCAATGTGTGCTGCGTAAGCGCAAATATCAATTGCAGTTTCACCAATTTTTGATAAATCACCGCCTCTAGGATAAGACCAAATTACAGTTGCAAGGCCGTAAGATTTTGCCTCTAAAGACATCTCTCTAATTTCTTCAAACATGTCAAAAGCGGCGTCAGATCCTGGATAAATTGTAAAGCCAATTGCGCAGCATCCAAGGCGCAGAGCGTCTCTAACCGAAGCAGTAGTTGCTTGATGAGGAGCGGTTCCACCATTATGTAGTGAGTTAGAAGAATTAACTTTTAAAATAGTTGGAATCGCGCCAGCAAAGGTATCAGCGCCAGCTTCAATCATTCCAAGAGGCGCGGCGTAAGCATTTAAGCCAGCGTCAATTGCCAATTGAAAATGATAATGTGGATCATAAGCATCAGGATTTACCGCAAAACTTCTATCTGGGCCATGTTCAAAGCCTTGATCAACTGGCAAAATCACCATTTTTCCAGTTCCACCTAATCTTCCATGCATTAAAATGCGAGCCAAATTTGTTTTAGTTCCTGGGCTGTCACTTTCGTAATTTGCTAATATTTTTTTAACTTTTGATGAAATTTTCATAAGAACTTGTATTATTTTTAAAAAACCGGCAGAATTTATAGCATATTGTCCAAGTAAAATCAAGTTTTTAAAAATGAATTTTCAAGAAAAAAAAGATCAGGCTTTAAGTGAAATTGACAAGTTTTGTAAGTTAGATTCAGCTAAAATAAAGGCCATAGAAGAGTTTGTTTGGTTGCTTTTGCAAGAAAATAATAATTTTAATTTTATCGGCAAATCAACAATTGATGAAATTTGGAATCGCCATGTTTTAGATAGCGCGCAAATTTTAAAATTCATTGCAAATAAAAATTTAAAATTCGCCGATTTTGGCTCTGGCGCTGGTTTCCCAGGCATAATCATGTCAATTTTAGGAATCAGAGAGGTTCATTTGATTGAAAAAGCCTTTAGAAAGGCTGATTTTCTAAGAAGAGCCAAATTAATTTCACCAAATAAAATTTTTGTCCATCAATCTAAACTTGAAGAATTAAACAATATTCAATTTGACTGCATCACCTCAAGAGCGCTCGCCAACCTTGAAAAACTGCTCGAATATTCAACAAAATTTCTTAAAAAAGATGGTTATTGTTTATTTTTAAAGGGCAAAAATTTGCCAGAAGAAATTATCGAAGCAAAGAAAAAATTTAATTTTGAATATGAAGTTTTTCCAAGTTTAACTTCAGTTGAGAGTGGGATTATTTTGGTTAAGGCGATTAAATCGCTTTAAGATTTTTCTTCCGCAGAGTGGCGGTAAAAAGTTACCGATGAGGTTTCTTCGATAATTTTAAATGGAAATATCCATGGAGCATTATCGAAGATGAGTTTCATTTTTAGTACTTCGAGTTTTATATCAGTTTCAGTAAAAATAGCACCTCCAAAATCTAATTTCTTCTCCTCAATCTTATCTTTAATTTTTAATAGAATCTGATGGAAATATCTTGTGCGCTCAATTGAATCCAAACCATTAACGCTTATGTAATGCCAAAAACA
>CALBSF010000335.1 GCA_937927795.1 uncultured Rickettsiales bacterium | reverse complement strand
AACACCATAAAAAACCCTATTTTAGATGTTTCACCACTTCTTTTTTTGCACTTGTCTATTTTTGTTGATTTGCGTTTTTCCTTTTAAAAAAGCTGCGGCAGACTATACCCATGACTCTG
This sequence comes from uncultured Rickettsiales bacterium, assembly GCA_937927795.1. Classification (GTDB taxonomy): domain Bacteria; phylum Pseudomonadota; class Alphaproteobacteria; order Rickettsiales; family UBA1997; genus UBA2645. Next base: position 1,703 of record CALBSF010000335.1, on the reverse strand, counting down.
AGGTTTCTCGCGAGGCGGTGATTAATTCAACCAGAACTAAGAAATTTTATGATTTAAAGGTTCCAGATAGCCATTTATTCGCAATTGGTGGAAGCTATGATACTGATCAAAATTCTAAACAATATAATTTTGCAAGTCGCTATTTGCATCAAAGTTATCGATTTATAAATGAAATTAATTTTGTGCAAGATACTGAATATACTGATTCGGGCAGTGGCACTAAAAAGCGGTATAAGAAAAAAACCTCTGAGCTTTACGATCTTTCTTTGTCAAGCAAGACGAGGATTTTTGATACTAGAAATTATATGGTTTTATATCATAGAACCGCCTATGACGAACTTTCGACCTATTATTATGATGTAAGAAATGCGGTTGGTTTTGGTAGAATGTTTTTGAACGATTCAATTGAGCTTGATCTTAGTGTGGGTGAGCAAAACTCAAAGGTTTTTGGTAATCAAGTTGATTTGATTCCTTCAATTAGAATTAATTTTAAACTTACAGATAAATTAACGTTTAACCAAAGAGCTTATTGGTTTATTGACAAGGATTTGTCAGATAATGACGTTAGAACTAGTTTAATTTATCGATTTAGCGCAAAAACTTCTTTTGAAGTAAGGCATACGTTTGAGCAGAGAAGATATGTTAAAAATAATGTGATTTTTAATAATGTGAGAAGTCTTGTTACTTTTGGCTTAGTTTTTGGCTGGTGATTGTAAAAATTATCTCACATCAATAAATTTTTTGACAATTAGATATTAATTTTGTAAGATGCTGACCTATTTTTTACCAAATTCATCTTATCTTAAAAGAGGGGATATAGCTCAGTTGGTAGAGCACCTGCTTTGCAAGCAGGGGGTCAGGAGTTCGAGCCTCCTTATCTCCACCATTTTCTTGAAATAATCAATAAAGCTATAGCTAGTGCAATCAATATTAGCAAGGGCTTGTTGCCGTGCTTGGAATAAATTGTTCTTTGATTTTTAGTGATTAAATTGGCATCGATTATTCCTTCTTCATTTAAATTAATTTTAGCGATTACTCTGCCAAAAGGGTCGATGAAGGCGGAAACTCCTGTATTTGCAGCTCTAGCTAAAAATAAACCATGTTCAATTGCACGCATTCTTGTCATATCAAAATGTTGAAAAGGGCCGCTGCTAAAGCCAAACCACGCGTCATTAGTAACATTTATTAATAAATTTGGTGGTGAATTTTTATCAATAATTTTATCTGGAAAAATTACCTCATAACAAATTAATGGGCTGAATTTTAGATTGCCGGCATTTAGAGTTTTTGCGCCGTCACCGCTAGAAAATCCAAGCGCACCGTCGGTTATTTTATTGATGAATGGCAGAAATTTTTGCAAAGGAACATATTCGCCAAATGGCACTAAATGATGTTTGTCGTAAAAATTTTCTATGCCATTTTGACTTACTGTAAAAACGCTGTTCCAGGCCTGATTTATTTGGTAATTATCATGTTTAAAACGCAAAGCTCCAGTTATTAAAAAACCATTTTTTGGAGTGGCTAATTTTAATTTTTCCAAAACTTGAGAATTAGCTTCAATTGCGTAGGGCGTTGAAGTTTCTGACCAAATCACTATTTTTACATCATCTAAATTTTTTGAATTAGTTAGCGAAATTGTTTTTAAGAAATTACGATATTTTTCTCTTTCATCCCACTTCATTTCCTGTTTTATATTGCTTTGA
>CALBSF010000334.1 GCA_937927795.1 uncultured Rickettsiales bacterium | reverse complement strand
TATATAATGTCGCAAAAAAAGGTCATGTAGATCTAGTTAAAACATTGGTTTTGGGCGGCGCAAATCCCTTTGTGGAATTTAAAATATCGGAAGATACTAAATCAGAATCAGCCTTTTCTTTATTTTTAAATGAGCCTGGATTAAAAACCGCAAAATTCATAATAAATCAATCTTTTAGCCTTGCTTTGGAAAAAGATATCGATCAAGCTTTTTTTGCTGGAGCGGACAGAAACAACTCAGGAATAGTAAAATTGTTACTAAGTAAAGGAGTGAATTTTGGCACAGAGTCTCAAAAGAAAGTTTTATCTTCCGGCTTTAAAAAATTACAGTCATACAAAGAAAGGCTTAGCAAATTAGATAAATCTCAAACAGCTGCTTGCGAAGAATTGGTGGAAAGAATATCTCGCCAAAAAGAATATCTGAATTACATTTTAGAAACTCCTCAAATCAAAGGGATTACCAATCTTTCTTTATCTGACAAAACTTTTGGCAATACTTCTTCAATAATTGCAGCTAGAAAAGGTAGATTCGATATTGCTTGCGTAAGAATAGAGCTTGGATTGGAAGAAAATCCTGAAGCATGTGGCAATGATTACAGTGTATTACATTTGGCAACCAGGGATTGTGATGTTGATGCAGTTAGATATTTAACTGATTTAAAAATAAATGGTGGCGCAGAATTGGATCCAAATCTCAAAACTAAAGAAACAAGATCAAGGCCATCGCAATCACCAATAGAACTTTTAGAAATATTGGAACGTAGGTCAGAAAAAGATTATACAGAAATCAGAGCAATTTTAACAACAGCAATCGAGCGCCGCTTACCTAAAGAAGCTCCGCCTATAAGACCCAATACTGCAAGCCAAGTTCTTCTGGCGGCAAGAGCATCGTCCGCAGCAACATCTGCCGCTGGACTTGGCGGTGGTGCTGGTGGTCCAGCAAGAAGAGATATTGCGGCACTGTCTCCATTATCGTCAACGCCAAAGCCATTGACTGCTGCTTCAGGCGCAAATCAACTTGGCAGATCAAAAGGATTTCCTGTGGAATTAAGAGAATAATTTAGAATATACCAAACTACAATTCTATTGATAGTAAATCCAGGCAATTTTGTCATTGCGAGCGAAGCGTGGCAATCCATATTGACGTCATGAAAATCTTATGAATTGCCACGCTTCGCTCGCAATGACGGAATTTGGCGCATACCAAACTAAAATCCTCTCTTCGCCTTTAGGGGAAGAAATTGGAGTAATGCCATTTCCCATTTATAATCACACTTTAGGCGAAATATTTTTGAGGATAAAAGTGTGATTATAAATGGGAAATGGTATAAGAAAGACTATCTAAACTTACAAAATAAATTAAATTCTGTCATAAGAAATTTTTTCCACCTTGGCTCCAAAATGAGTAACTGCACCATATCTTGCCGAACCAACAGTTTGTGCATATTTCCATAATGCTCCAGACCTGTAATCATTTTGTCTTACCTTCCAAGCAGCCCTGCGATTAGCTATTTTTTCATCAGATAAATCAACATTTATTTCCCCTTTTATCGCATCAATGGTAATTTTATCACCGTCCCTTAAAAGCGCAATCATGCCGCCAGTCGCAGCTTCTGGGCTTATATGACCAATACAAAATCCACGAGTGCCTCCAGAAAATCTGCCATCTGTAATTAAAGCAACTTTATTTCCCATTCCTTGACCGTAAATTGCCGCAGTTGTTGCAAGCATTTCACGCATTCCTGGCCCCCCTTTTGGCCCTTCATATCTGATCACCAAAACATCGCCTTCCTTATATTTTTTTTGCTCAACCGCTTTAAAACATTCTTCTTCTGAATCAAAACAAAGCGCGCTTCCCGTGAAAACCAAAGCATCATCTTGCATTCCCGCAACTTTTACCACCGCACCATCTTCAGCTAAATTGCCGCGCAAAACTACAACGCCGCCGCTCTTTGAAAGTGGCTTTTCTGGATGATAAACCACATCTTGATTTTCATTAAATTTTATATCCACCAAATTTTCTGCCATAGTTTTTCCGGTAACCGTCAAGCATTCCCCGTGAATATAACCAGCATCAAGCAAAACTTTTAAAATCATCTGCACGCCGCCAACTTCATATAAATCTTTAGCCACATATTTTCCACCCGGCTTCATATCAGCGATGTAAGGAGTTTTCTTAAATATTTCACCAATTGCAAAAATATCAAAATCAATTCCACATTCACTAGCAATTGCTGGCAAGTGTAGCACTGCATTAGTTGAGCCACCAGTTGCCGCCACAATTGTTGCTGCATTTTCTAGTGCCTTAAGCGTAACAATATCACGAGGTTTGATATTTTTTGCAATTAAATTCATCACCGCCTTTCCTGACTGATAAGCATATTCATCCCTTGATTCATAAGGCGCTGGCGCTCCTGAAGATCCGGGAAGTGCAAGCCCAATTGCTTCACTTACGCAGGCCATAGTATTGGCCGTAAATTGCCCGCCGCACGCACCCGCACTAGGACAAGCCGCTTTAGTTAAAATTTTTAAATCTTCTTCACTCATTTTTCCAGCATCTCTTTGCCCTACAGCCTCAAAGACATCCACGATTGTAACATCTTTTCCTTTAAATCTTCCCGGCAAAATAGAGCCACCATACATAAAAACTGACGGCACATTTAATCGACACATTGCCATCATCATCCCCGGCAATGACTTATCGCATCCAGCCAATCCCACCAAGGCGTCATAGCAATGTCCACGAACCGTAAGTTCAATTGAATCAGCAATTACTTCGCGCGAAACTAGCGACGATTTCATTCCCTGATGACCATTAGCAATTCCATCAGTAACTGTAATAGTTGTAAATTCGCGCGGCGTTCCACCAAAATCTTTAACCCCTTTTTTAGCCGGCTGCGCCTGCCTTTGCAGCGCAATATTGCAAGGCGCCGCCTCATTCCAAGCACTCACTACCCCAACAAATGGAGAAGCTAAATCTTCATCATTTAAACCACTGGGATAAAGATCAGTTTTAATATTATAAAGCATAGTCTTGCGCCCTTCGCAGCCATGTGAATTAGTAACGTAACGCGACGGTAATTTTGATTTATCGAATTTATTCATATTATTTATTTTTCTTT
>CALBSF010000333.1 GCA_937927795.1 uncultured Rickettsiales bacterium | reverse complement strand
TTTTTCCTCAAAAATACTTCGTAAAAAAGTGTCAATAGAATTGTAATTTGGTATATCCTGATACATGCGTTTTTTATTAAAATTTTATTCTTAAAAATACTTTGTAAAAATGCGCCTATAGATAGTTTACTTGGTATAAGTTGAAACTTTTGTCTTCGTCATTGCGAGCGAAGCGCGGCAATCCAAAAATGGTAATCAAAAGGAATTTCAAAAAGAGATGGTGAGCACGGCTGGAATCGAACCAGCGACAACCTGATTAAAAGTCAGGTGCTCTACCGACTGAGCTACGTGCTCCTGATTAGTTGATGATTTTTTAAAAAATATCAAAACTCAAGAATAAGGTCGCGATATTAAATCAAAAAAAATAATAAAAGCAAGTTCTTTATCAAAAAAATATTGCTTGCAGATTTAAAATTGTGATAATGTTGGCTCAGCTTATCACTTGTAGTTATTTTTTTAATAAAAAATGCAAAATAAAATTCTCACTATAATTCCGGTCAGACTTGCCTCAACAAGGCTTCCAAACAAACCTTTGGCAGATATTTGTGGCAAAACTATGATTCACAGAGTCTATGAACAAGCTAAAAAAGCTGGTCTTGGCGACATTGTTATTGCTTGTGATGGACAAGAAATTGCAGATGAAGCTAGAAAAATTGGTGCAAAATTTATTATTACTGATCCAAATTTACCATCTGGAACTGATAGAATTTATGCGGCGTTAAAAGGCTTAGAAAATCAAGATTTCGATGTGATCGTTAATTTACAAGGTGATTTACCAAATATTGATCCAGCGGTTATTAAAGATGCTGCTAGCGCCTTATTACAAAGCGATAGCGACATTGCAACTGTGGCCTCAAAAATCACCAAAACATCAGAAATAACCAATCCAAATGTGGTAAAAATTGCCATCGCTTTTCAAAAAGAAAATATAGGCTTGGCCCTCTATTTTTCTAGGTCTGCAATTCCTTATTCAAAAGAAAATTCTGCTGATTATTATCATCATATTGGGATATATGCTTATAAAAAATCTGCCTTAGAAAAATTTGTTAAATTAGCGCCCTCACCTCTTGAAAAACGCGAAAGCCTTGAACAATTAAGGGCGCTTGAAAATAATATGAAAATTGCTGTAAAAATTGTCGATGCCCATCCTCTTTCGGTTGACACTAAAGAAGATTTGGAAATTATCACAAATATCATAAAAAATGATTAAGCAAAAATCATCAAAAACTATAGGTTGGAAAGAGTGGTTTAACCTTGACTGTATTGGTCTTCCTGCGATTAAAGGAAAGATTGATACTGGAGCAAAAACTTCCGCTCTTCACGCTTTTAATATTGAAAGTTTTTATATTGAAGATGTGGAATATGTAAAATTCGACATCCATCCTTTACAAAAGAATAAAAAACTTGCCAGATCTTGCATCGCCAGAGTGATCGAGCACCGCATGGTTTCTGACTCTAGTGGCAAAAAAGAGAAGAGATTAGTGGTGAAGTCTGACTTAGTGATTGGCAAAAATAAAATAAGAATAGAGTTGACTCTTACTAATAGAGACTCTATGACATTTCGTATGTTACTTGGACGCGACGCTATCAAACAAGCAAAAATGTTAGTTGATCCTTCAAAAGCCTTCATGCAAGGTAAAATGAAAAAAAGTAAAATTTTAAAACTTTATCGCCAAGTAAAACCGTGTTTAGACCCTAGAGAATTATGAAAATATTACTTTTAGCCTCAAATCCAAATTTATATTCTAACAGAAGAATTGTTGAGGCTGCAAAAAAACTTGGACATGATATTGAGTTTGTAAATGTTGGAGAATGCTACATTAAAGTTGATTCAAAAACTCCAGAAATTTTTTATGATGAAGGCAAAAGAATTGAAAAAATTGATTATGTAATTCCTAGAATTAAACCAGCAATTACATTTTATGCCAGCGTTATTATCAGGCAATTTGAAGTGCTTGCAATCAAGTGTTTGAATGGCTCTGAGGCGATTACTAAATCAAGAGATAAATTACATACCTTGCAAATTTTATCGCAGCACGGCCTTAATGTTCCAACCACAAGCTTTGCTAATTCATCTTATGAAACTAAAGATTTAATTAAATTGGTTGGAAGTGCGCCATTAGTGGTTAAATTACTTGAAGGAACTAAGGGTGTTGGCGTGATGCTTGCTGAAACCAATAAGGCCGCGGAAAGCGTAATTGATGCTTTTAGAAGCTTAAAAGCTGATATTTTAGTGCAACATTACATCAAAGAATCAAAAGGTCAGGACATTCGCTGTTTTGTGATTGGCGATAAAGTTGTTGCCTCAATGGAAAGGCTAGCTCAAGAAGGCGAATTTCGCGCCAATATTCATTTAGGCGCTACCGCTAAAGAAATTATTATCACCGAAGAAGAAAGACAGCTTGCAATTAAAGCAGCAAAATTAATTGGGCTTGATGTTGCAGGCGTTGACATTGTAAGATCGGGCTCTGGTCCAAAAATTCTTGAAATAAACTCATCTCCCGGATTAGAAGGAATTGAAAGCGCAACAGGGGTTGATGTTGCTAAGTTGATGATTGAGTTTATGGAAAAAAAGTTGTGTATTAACTTACTTTAAGTAATAATAAAACCCACATTTACACATTTACTTATTTATACCATAAACTATGGAACACAATCTTGCTAGACTGACAGTAGACTTGCCGCTAGAAATTCATAAAGTAATTAAGATTCAAGCAGCTTTGAATGATCTTAGTATTAAAGACTTTGTAATTGAGGCAATTACTGAAAAAATTGGGGAAGGAAGAGAATTAAATGACAAAACCATCGCCGCTATAAAAAAATCAATCAAAAATCAATCGAAATTAAAATCATTTTGCGACACCAAAAGCGCAATGAATTACTTGCTTTCTAATAAAAAACCTACAAAAAAACCCACAAAAAAATTAAATGAGAAAAATTAAGCTTTCCTCTGGTTTTAAAAAAGACTTAAAACTAATGCTAAAAAGAGGAAAAAACCCTGAAAAACTAGAAAAAGTAATAGATTATCTGGTTAAAAATGAAGATTTGCCTTTAAAGTATAAGGATCACAAATTAATAGGAAACTTTGTTGGCTGCAGAGATTGTCATTTAGAGCCAGATTGGGTTTTAATTTATCGCAACCTAGAAAATGAAGTGATTCTTGAAAGAACCGGAACTCACTGTGATTTATTTAAAAAATGAAAAAAAATCTCGAAGCAAAAAAAGTTTTTAATCAGCCAGCTGTTTTCATGCTTGGAGTGCATGATTTTGCTCAGGCTCCTAGTCATCATTATGCAGAAATTGCTTTTGCGGGGGCTTCTAATGTTGGAAAATCAAGTTTGGTTAATGCGGTTTTAAAACAAAAAGTTGCCATTGTTTCTTCAACTCCCGGAAGAACGCAGCAATTAAATTTTTTCAAAGTTGCAGAAGTTTTTATTGCGGTTGATATGCCTGGTTATGGCTTTGCTAAGGCTGATAAAAAAAATATTGAACATTGGCAAAAAGTTGCAATTGAATATTTGAGTAAAAGAGCAAATTTAAAGAGGGTTTTTTTACTTATTGATCCAATTAAAGGTTTGAAAGAAGCTGATATAGACATGATAAATATTTTAAATGCTCTAGCGGTTTCTTTTCAAATTGTGCTTACAAAAATTGATAAATTAAGCAAAGAAGAATTAGAAAATGTTAAAAATGACATTGAAACTCGCGCCAAAAAATGGCCAGCAATTTATGATAAAATTATTGCTACAAGTGCGGCAAAAGGTTATGGAATCAATGAGCTGCAAGATGAAATTTTAGAGGCTTTATGAAATTATTTTTAGCTATTTTTTTAACTAGCTTGGTAATAATTTTATTTATGATATTTCTTAATTCTGCCAGCTTAAATTCAAGAGATGCGAAGCCTTCAAAAACCAATAAAGATAATCCAAAAAATTAAGTAGAATTTTTTATCAGTCGCAGTAAAATCAGCTTTTCATCAAAGAATTTTTTTATTTTAAAAAATGTCAAAAAACAAAATAACTATCGAAAATAAAATTCCTTCTCACAATTTAACGCCAAAACAAATTGTTGACGAATTAAATCGTTATATTATTGGGCAGCATGATGCAAAAAAATCAGTTGCTATTGCACTTAGAAATCGTTATCGCCGCAAGCTTGTGGAATCTCCGCTGCGCGAAGAAATTATGCCAAAAAATATTTTAATGATTGGGCCAACCGGCGTTGGAAAAACTGAAGTTGCACGCCGCCTTGCTAAGCTTGCAAATGCGCCATTTATTAAAGTTGAAGCTACAAAATTTACAGAAGTTGGTTATGTGGGGCGCGATGTTGATTCTATTATTCGCGACTTAATTGATGTGGCAATAAAATCTCTTAAAAGCGAGATGAAAAAAGATGTGCAAGAAAAAGCAGAAAAACACGCTAAAAAGCGTATTTTAAAAGCTTTAGTCGGAGAAAATGCTTTAGATGAAACTAAAGAAAAATTTTCGCAAATGCTTGATAAAGGTGAATTAAATGATCGCGAAGTTGAAATTGAAGTTTTAGATAGCGGCTCTCCTTTTGCTTCTAGTTTTGATATTCCCGGTGGTCAAGTTGGCATGATTAATATTGGCGAAATGCTTGGTAAAGCTATGGGCGGGGAAAAAACTAAAAAAGCTAAAATGACCGTTGAAGATGCAATGAAATCGCTGATGGATGAAGAATCAAATAAATTAATTGATGAAGATAAAGTTATTAAAAATGCTTTAAAATCAGTAGAAAATGATGGAATTGTTTTTATTGATGAAGTTGACAAAATCTGTGCTAGAGCCAATTTAAAAGGTGGCGATGTTTCAAGAGAAGGTGTGCAAAGAGACTTGCTTCCTTTAGTTGAAGGAACCACCATCAATACCAAATATGGTATTGTTAAAACTGACCATATTTTATTTATTGCTTCGGGCGCTTTTCATGTGGCAAAACCCGCAGATTTATTGCCTGAATTGCAAGGTCGCTTTCCAATTCGCGTGCAATTAAAACCGCTTTCTGAAGAAGATTTGGTAAAAATTCTTAATGAGCCAGAAGCCAGTTTAATCAAGCAATATGTGGCTTTGCTTGCAGTTGAAAATGTAAAATTAAATTTTACTGAGGGCGGCGTAAAACAAATTGCTAAAATTGCTCATCGCATCAATGGAGAAATTGAAAATATTGGCGCTCGAAGACTTCATACTATGATTGAAAAAATTTTAGAAGAAGTAAGTTTTGAAGCATCGGAAATTAAAAATGGCACCACTGTAAAAATTGACGAAAAATATGTTGATGCTCACTTAGGAGACTTAGCATCAGGCAAAACTGATTTATCAAAATTTATACTTTAAAAACATGATTTTACGCTATTCAAGAAAAGAAATGACCAATATTTGGTCGCAAGATAATAAATATAAAATTTGGTTTGATATTGAAATTCATGCTCTTGAAGCTTTGGAAGAAATTAATATTGCGCCAAAAGGAACTGCAAAAAGAATTAGAGATAATTTTGATAAAGCTGGTGGAAAATTTAATGCTGATAGAATTGATGAAATTGAAAATACTACCAAGCATGATGTAATTGCTTTTTTAACTCATTTGGCTGAACTTACGGGTGAAAATTCTCGCTTTGTTCATTATGGAATGACTAGCTCTGATGTTTTGGATACTTGCCTTTCGGTGCAATTAAAACAAGCGTCAGATTTATTAATTTTAGATTTAGAAAAACTTTTAGCAGCAATAAAAAAGCGCGCTTTTGAATATAAGGATGTGGTTTGCGTTGGTCGCTCACATGGAATTCACGCAGAACCCGTTACTTTTGGTTTAAAATTAGCGAGATTTTACGCAGAATTTGATCGTAATTTAACTAGATTAAAAGTTGCTCAAAAAGAAATAGCCGTTTGCGCCATATCTGGCGCGGTTGGAACTTTTGCTAATATTGATCCTTTTGTGCAAAAATATGTTGCTGCAAAATTAAATTTACAAGAAGAAACTATCTCCAGCCAAGTAATTCCAAGAGATCGCCATGCTGCATTTTTTGCCGCTTTAGGCGTTATTGCATCTTCAATTGAAAATTTTGCTATTGAAATTCGTCATTTGCAAAGAACTGAAGTTTTAGAAGCAGAAGAATTTTTCTCTAAAGGGCAAAAAGGCTCTTCAGCAATGCCTCACAAACGCAATCCGGTGTTAAGTGAAAACTTAACCGGCCTTGCCAGAATTGTTAGAGGATTTGTTAATCCCGCTTTAGAAAATGTTGCATTATGGCACGAAAGAGATATTTCTCATTCTTCAGTTGAAAGAATGATTGCTCCGGATGCTACAGTAACACTTGATTTCGCGTTATTTCGTTTAACTGGATTAATTGAAAATTTAAGTGTTTATCCAGAAAATATGCAAAAAAATCTTGATCGTTTAGGCGGCTTGGTTTTTTCACAAAGAGTGCTTTTAACTTTAATTGATGAAGCAGGCATTTCTAGGGAAGATGCCTATAAAATTGTTCAAACTAATGCGATGAAAATTTGGAGCGGACAAGCAAATAGTTTTTTAGAATTATTAAAAAATGATGCTGCGGTTACCGAAAAATTAAGTATAAAAAAACTTGAAGAAATTTTTGACTTTTCTTATCATACCAAACATATTGATTATATTTTTAAGCAAGTTTTTAAAGCTTAATTAAATTATATAACCTCTGGTGCTAACTTTATAACCAAAAGCTAAAACTAATTTCAAAAACTGTCATCTCTGTAAAAGTTCACCAATTCGGTTCGATTTAAATTAAAGCAAATCATGGATAAAATCCATGATTTATATTAACTTTAAATCTAACTTAAATATG
>CALBSF010000332.1 GCA_937927795.1 uncultured Rickettsiales bacterium | reverse complement strand
GATGGAACTGATTATCTTGCCTTCACCATGGCATCTGCCTTTGACAGCTCGCAAGAATTAGGTGAGGCGATAAAAAATGATAATTTCGTTGATAAATCAGTTTTATTTGCCAGCGCTGACAAAGTATTTAATATGTTCTTTTCTCAGGCGGTGCAAAAGAAGATTTCCGCCCTACTTTTTGCTAGTTTATTTGGCTGGGTTTATCTAATTATAATTTATAACTCATTCTTACTTTATCTATATGCGGTTGCAAATGCTGTATTACTTTATTTAACCTCGCAAGTTTTCATCTCGCTATTATTCACTTTAGGACCAATATTTTTCATCTTCACTTTATTTAACCACACTAAAGACATGTTTGATAATTGGTTAAAACAACTAATTAGCTTTTCATTACAACAAATATTTTTACTTACCACTCTAGCTTTCTTTAACATGATGATGTATGAGGTTATCAAGCTTTCTTTGGGTTATAAAATATGCTGGGATGATGTTTGGACAATAAATTTAATTACCAGAGTTACCTTATTATCATTTTGGACAATAGCCTCGCTGCCGCCAAGAATAAATGCACAATCTGATGTTGGAAATATTGGCAATCCTGATGGAATTCCTTCTTTATTTTCTATTTTATTTATTTGGGTAATTGCATCTTTAATGAATAAATTTGTTGGATTTATGGCTGATATTGCAGCATCAATTGGCGGCGGAATTTCGGCAAGTGAACTTGGTTCTGGCATAAAACAAGCTGCAGCTGGTTTAAAAAATACTGCATCAAAATATGCTGGCAAGGCTTGGGACTCAACCGGTGGTCAGGCGCTTAGAAAAGCCGATAAATTCTTGTTTGATTCTGGAAAATTAGCTGAGCAAGAAAGAGAAAAATTAAAAGCCCAAGATTCCGCTGATTCTAAAAATAAAAAAGAACTTCTTAAAGCTGGTGATAGTGCTATTTCTAAATTCAAAAAAGAGCATGGTGGTGAGCTTGCTGGTTTAAGCGATGAGGCAAAAAATCAAAAATTGCAAGGTATAGCCAAAGAAGGAAGAACGGCAGCGGCAAGAAAACTTGGAATCAGCGCAGACGAACAAAATCGCCTAGAATCAATGTCTGGAACTAAGCATAGAGGACACGGTCTTGCCGGACTTGCTCTTGCAAAATTGAAAAATGAAACAGTTGGTCCGGGTTCTAAATCAATTGAAGACAGACAACTTAATAAAAAATTCAGTCGCTCAGAATTTGAAGGTGCCTATAAAAATGCCACCGACGATCAGAGAAAAGACCTGCTTAAAGATGCTAGATCTGGAAAAATGGATGTTGATAAATCTAAAAAAGCAAAAGTTGCTGACGCAGTAAGAACCGCAGCCTCTCCACTTACCAAACAAGCTGGTAGAGTTATTGATTCCTTCAAGCAAGGAAAAGCCGATGTTAGCGGCGCCAAAGGATTCGCTGGAAAAGCTAAAGCCTTGGCTAAAGCTACTGCTAATACAGTAACTCAAGCAACAGTTGGAACCGCTCTACATGTTGCAAAAGACGCTTTAACTATAGCCACCAAACCTCTTGTATCTAAAGTCAAAGCTTCAAGGGCAATGTCTAAGGCAATTAATAAGGCTTATAGGGACGGAGAGGCTAACGGCTTATTTGAAAAAGGAGTTCCTAATTTTGCTAGAAAATCTGAAGAAAAAAGAATGGCTAGATCAATCGCCACAAAAAGCTTAGAACAACAAACGTTTAAACTTGCCAAACCAGACCAAAGAACCATAAAGGATTTGGAAAGAAATTCTGAAGTTGTAGCTGGAAGAGAAAATCCAGACGAATCTGCTACCCACAGATCTGCCAAATCAATACGCGGAAGACTTACAGGAAGAGGTAAAAATCTCGCATTGAAAGATGCTGTTAGCTATCCTCTCAGGGACAGCTCCACTCTCAAAGAAAAAGATGCCGCGGGAGCTCCACTTAAAACTCAAGAGGCAATAAAAGAAGCTAGATCAACTGAATTAGGAGCCGCTAAAGTGCAAGTTGAAGGCGCTTTAAAAGAAACTCAAATAGGAAAGAGATATTCAGTTCCTGCGGCATCTGCTAAAGAAGTAAAAGAGTCGAGCGATGCCAAGAAAAAAATTCTTGCTGACAATCAAGATTTTAGAGATCTAAGGCAAACTTTCAAAGACGCGCAAAAAACTGCTAAAGACAACCCTCAAGATCTAAACGCAAGAAAAGACTTGGTAACCGCTCACCGTGAATTTACCGAACACCCTGCTTATGCTCAATATCAAGAAGCATCTAAAGAACACAATCTCAACAAACTGCAAGCTGGAACACAAAGAGAAAGTCTTGAGGCAAGAAAAGCAAATATTGAGGCGCAAGCAAGCGAAGATTAGTTTTTCGTGTAATACCATTTCCCATTTATAACTTGGGGCATAATTAAAAAAATGGGATGGTTATTTGTGGGAGATGGTATTACATCTTAAAGCTCTGTTCCAGAATTTTCAAATGAAGCTTTAAGCCCCCTAATTACTGGATCTTTTTGACTTCTCTTAAATCTAAAGCCGGTATTCATATCTTGCCTAGCGTTAATTTGTCTTCCTGAATATCTTTGCCATTCCAAGGCTGATTCTTGGAATAAAACACTCATTTTGCTAGAGATTTTAATTATATCATCTATGGCTATGTGCTTAAATTTTTCTGGCATTAAACCTCTTGGGGATTTTTGATCACCCGCTTCATTCTCAATCACGGCCCGAAAGCCCCCCCTGATTTCATCTTTATCAAGCCGAGCATTACTAATCCCACCTATTTCCACCGCAACTTCGTGAGCAGCGCCTGCTATGATTTCTATAAGTCTGTAAACATCACTTTTATCTTCCTGCGATGCCCCAGAAGACAATCCTGAGTTTATTTTATCAAAAATTCCGCCGCTTTGTGTTTTTAAAAAGGCAATTAATTTTTCACCCATTGTTTTGGCTATTTTTTCTTGCTCTTGCCTTAAAATTTTATCTAACGGCGACCCATCATGATCATTAGATCCAAATCCCATTGCAACTCTTATATCTCCATTAGACTCTAGAATCTCTTTTTCTGTAAATTCTCGTTTTGCAACCACTCTTCTTACCACTGGCAAAGGTTTTCTCTCTGCAAAATCAGTTATATCTTTATATATATCAGTCTCTGGAATCTTGCTATAGACTTCCTCAAAATAAGGGACACTCTGAATAAAATCGAGAAATTTTTCATTTGTAACGTGAAGCCCTCTTTGAGCAGCTGCGGTTTGAAGTGAAGTTTTAAAAAGATCTTTAAGAAGATCTCTGCGCCCTTCTTGTAAAAAATAATTCAATGCAGCGTTAAATATTCTTTTTGCATTTTCAAGATCTTGTCCATATGGCGATATAATTGATTTTCTTAACGCTTGGTGATAATCAACTCTTATTATCAATAATTCATTCAACAAATTATCAACTTTATAGTAAGCGGCATAGTAGATTGGATCTTCAACTGCGGAGCAAGTCGTTTCGCTTAAGAACCATAAAACTTTTGTTATCCCCTTACCATCTATTGCCTTACTTATCGCTTTACGAAAAGGCGTTACCCCAAATTGATTTGTGCGCCCAGTATCAGCTCCTTTGATTTTCAATAAATTAAGAATTTCGAAACCATCACAATTTTCAACCGCAAAGTTAAATGGTCGATTTCCTGTTGTTGGGTTTAAAATATTCGGTATTTTTTCTGGCGTAATTTTATCTAAAATCTTTTCTAATAATATATAATTTCCATTAGCTAAAGATATATTAAAAAGACTAATCAAAATTGAATCATCATCAGGAGCAAGAGCGTCCTCAGCAGTGTTCTCAAGATCGCCCAGAGTACCATCATCAGTAGTATTATTAAGAGCATCTATAAAACCCCCTATCTCCTCATTTTTTGACCCTTTAAAATCAAATAATTGAGCTATTTTTTGTGGATCAAAGTTACGCTTCAATATTTTTCTTACTATCTTATTATTTGCAGCAAACGTCATAGCCATAAGTAATGGAGAAATACTTTTGGTATAATTATCATCTAAGTTAATTCCCAAATTCAGAAGACGAACCGCCATTTCTTCATTTCCCTCTACAATAGCAGCATTTAGTAACCTAGCCCCAGAAATATTACGAGCATTTATGTCAGCTCCATTTGGAATAAATAATTCAGTAATAATTCTGTTATAACCCCTAGAGATCGCAATATCCATTGGAAGCTTTCTATTAAAGGGAGAATTTATTATTTTAGCTACATCGCTCCCGCTTTCTTCAAAACATTCAAAAATAAAACTTATTTTTCTTAAAGCATCCTCTTCATCTAAACTTTTTGTCAATGCTAAATGTAAAAGATTGTTAGCATTTTCTGCAATAGTTTTTTGTATATCTTTACTTTTGACCAATCTTTCAAACTCTTCAGAGATTACTTTTTGAAATATTTGTGCAAGATCTCCTTCATTTAAATTAATTAATTCTTTAACTTCCTCGTCGTTATCTTCCAAAACATTGAATCTCGGTCCTGAGGGCGGCGCAAGTACAAATTTTTCTACAAATTTTCTAGCATCAACTCCAACATATCGATCTTTTGCAGCTTTTAATAACAAAACCACCTCTTCTTTTCTTCCATACATAGAAAGATATTCTAAAGCATTTTCAACGTCTTGTTCGCCTTCCAACAAAGAATTAATTAATTCTTTGTTTCCACTTCGTAGCGCTATGTTAAGAGGAAACCCCCCTTCTTCTCCTATGCTAATCATGCTAATCAATTTTAAATGAGGATTTTTTTCTACAATATAACTAACCATACTAGTATTTCCAAGTATAGCAGCTATATGCAAAAAACTACAACCGTCTTTATCGAGGCGACTAACCCCGAATCTTTCTATCACCTTTCTAGCGAGATCCAAATGGCCTTTTATTATAAAGCGAGAGAAAAAATAATGAAAATCACATCCCGGCTCCTCTAAAAACTCTAAAGCTATCTCAAGATTATTTGCATCAAAAGCAGCATCAAAAGCATTTTTATTTAAAGCGACACGAACCTCAGGCGCAACAACTGGGCTTGATTTTGTTAGCAAAAATTTAACCAACTCTAAATGATTATTTTCCACTGCAATTTGTAGCGGGGTTTTACCTTCAAAAATTTGCCGATCAATTTCTCTATCATTTAAGACCAATTCAACCGCGTTTTTACATCCCTTTTTTAAAGCATCCAAAAGGAATGACTTTCTCACCACCACCCTGTTCTTAAACATATCCATAACTTCTGTGCGCTTTGAAAGTTCGCATTCGCATAATAAAAATCTTAGAGCCTTATTTCTATTATTGTCATTAGCAAAAAAAGCAACTTGTCTTACAAGCGGAAAACCTCTATCCTTAAATCCACCAATGTTTTCTATATTGTCGTCAGACATTAAAATCTTCCAACAAATTAAGAGCGACTTCATTTGATCTCCAGGACCTTCAACTTCTGAAGTCCATTCGTTATTTACAAAATAATCCCCGCCTTTTTTCATAAATTCACTACCAAGCACTTCAAATATAGTGTTTTTATTTTCTTGAGTAATTGCTAACTCAAGCGCTTTTTTTATTATTGTCTCTATAGATTTAAAATCATTCGCATTTAATGCCTGATCAATAAATAAGCTTAACGCGCCTTTATCTATTACTTTTGATGGAGCACCCGCCAAACCTAACACTCCCCTCGGGTCAGCTGCTGGGTTATCCATAAAAATTGGAAGGTCATATTTATTAGTGCCAACTCTAGACATAGCGCCCAGGTCTTCCATTAATTTCTTTCCCATGAAATAAGGAACCCCAGGCACTGCATCAATTTCTTTTGTGTCGGGATTCTCAGAAAAAAACGTGCTAAAAAAATCCTTGGCTTTTGAAATAGCAAACTGTCTAAATTTCTTAGATCCACCTAGAGATGATGAAATCTCATCTTCTGTCATAAGACTAAGACCAAAAGACATCATAAAATAATTATAAGAATGATACTTGGGGCCATGTCTAAGACCGCCATAAAAAATATACAAAGCGTTGACTGCAGCGACTTTTTCTTGTGGATCTTCGCTTTTAAGCCCTTTTATAATAGCTTCCCTAGTTTTGGTTTTAGGTATGTTACTACCATCTTTTACATAGCCCTCCTCTTGAATCGAATCAATAACCGACTTTTCATCACCTCCAAAACCCGAATCTTTAGGGCGATTTATAATAATTGTTGGGAAAAACTGTTGTTTTAATGCAGCAATTAATTGACCTTCTGGCAGCCAGTTATTTGTTTCTGGGTCCACAAAATTTGCGTAAATTTGTGGATCATATGTAGGGCTTATTACCGACATTTCCCTTAACTTATCCTCTAAAATTTTATCCGCGCTGCGTATATTGCCAGAGCCGTAGATTCTTCTGCCCTCTACTTCGTGATAAAATCCACCTCTTTGTGTATCTTTTTTAAATTCAACTCTTCGCCCGTCAATATATCGATAAAAACTCCCAGAAAGACGATATTCCATGCCAGCATCATCATAATAAAGAGCTTCTCCATCTTTATTTACGAATGGGCGCTTCGCTAGAAACTCAATTATTTTTTGTAAGTTTTCTGTATTTTTTTCTAATATCTTTTGAGATAATTTTTGGCTATATTCCTGATAAAATTTCCATCTCGCACCATCATTTTGAAAAGGGTTAACGCCGCCATAGCCACACTGAACAAATCCATCATATAAATGAGTTGTATATTGCGTAGTTTTATCATGACCAACCCCGACCATCCAATTTAAAATTGTTTGCCAGTGAACATCTATCAAATTTTCTTGATTATTTGCGCGAAGCCTTAGAGCATCATGCATAACACCATCATGAGCATTTCTTAATAATAATTCAGTTGGAGTTGATGAAACTATATTTAACTGCACATACTCCAATCTTTCTCTCACGCCTTGCACGCAATGATCATATCCATCACCAACAGAATTTGGAAATTTAAATAAACATTCGAATTTTTGTTGATCTGTTAATCCAGTTAAAGTGTGGGTATAAGAAATTATTTGCTGTAATAGTGATTTAATTTGCGAAGAATGAAGAATATTTCTAATTAAGTGCCAATATAAAGGGGAATCTGACTTAAAAAAAGCGAGCGCACTTTCAACGTCTTCTACCTTGGCCGTTGGTGAGAAAGAAACTTTTATGGTATCGTAAACATATCTTAAAATATCAGTTACTTTTCCACCAACACCCACGTTCTCTTCCAACGCAGTGGAATCATTTAATATTCCATCAAAACGAGTAACGATATCAGCTGAGCGCGCGCAACTTTTTGCTCTTGCATCAACTAAACCAATAACTTCAGACCTACTATATTTAGACATAAGTTTTATAATAATATTTTAAATTTAAGACTTTATTTTCATAATCAAAATAACCCCAGAAAAAACCAGTGTCAAAAGATTAGCACTTGTAATCACGATATTTTCTAGTAAAATCCCATAAATAAGCCACATAAAGATACCCATAACAAACAGTGAATACATTAACAAAGAAATTCCTGAAGTATCTTTCGTTTTAATGGTTTTAATTACTTGTGGCAAAAAACTAATTGTAGTTAAAAAAGCCGCTAAATATCCAATAATTTCAGTCATATAAATGAAAAAACCCGTTTTACTTTGTATTTTAGATGGTTTTGGTATTGATGATAAGAACTCCAGTCATAATGCAATAGCAAAGGCTAAAATGTCAAATTATAATCGCATTTTAGAAAAATATCCCCACTCAAAACTTCAAACATCTGGCCTTGATGTTGGTCTTCCCGAAGGTCAAATTGGTAATTCTGAAGTTGGTCACATGACTATTGGCGCGGGCAGAATTATATTTCAAGATTTACCAAGAATAAATAATGCCATTAAAGATGGATCAATCACTAAAAATAGATATTTAGAACATATTATCGATGATTTAAGAGCATCAAAAAACACTTGTCATTTAATGGGCTTATTTTCTGATGGTGGCGTTCACTCTCACATAGATCACATAATTTATTTAGCAAATTTTCTAACTAAAATTGGCATAAAAGTTGTATTGCATCCTTTTCTTGACGGCAGAGATGTGGCACAGAAAAGCGCGTTAGAATATTTAAAAAAAGCTGAGCATCTTAAAATTGCTACAGTTTGTGGTCGCTACTATGCCATGGATCGCGACCAAAAATGGGATCGCATCAAACCAGTTTTTGACGCAATTATTGAAGCAGAAGCGCCGCAATTTTCTAGCGCTAAAGAAGCCATTGAAGAATCTTATAAAAATAACATTACTGATGAATTTATCAAACCTTGCATAATTGGGAATTACAAAGGATTTGAAGAAGGTGATGTAGTAATTTTCTGTAATTTTCGCGCCGATCGCGCTCGCCAACTTTCTGAATGTTTGCTTGATGAAAATTTTGATAAATTTCCCGCACGCAGACCATGCGTAGCCCACGCAATTTCAATGACTGAATATTCAGAAAAATATCGCAGTTTTTACAATACTTTATTTCCGTCAATTGAAATTAAAAATTCTCTGCCCGAAATTTTAGCAAATCATCAATTAACTCAGCTTAGAATTGCCGAAACAGAAAAATATGCTCATGTAACTTTTTTTCTTTCTTGCGGTAAGGAAGAAGAATTTGAAGGCGAAACCAGAATTTTGATTCAATCGCCAAATGTTGCAACTTACGATTTAAAGCCCGAAATGTCGGCAAAAGAAGTGGGTGAAAAATTAAAAGAAGCGATTAATTCGCAAAAATTTGACTTCATAGTTGTTAATTATGCAAATTGCGACATGGTTGGCCATTCTGGGCTGCTAGAGCCATCAATAAAAGCTTGCCAAACAATTGACGAACAATTGAAAATGCTTGAAGAAGTTATTTTACAAAATGACGGTTTGATGTTAATTTCAGCAGACCACGGCAATGTTGAATGTATGATTGACAATAATCATCTTCCTCACACCAGCCACACTACAAATCCAGTGCCATTTATTTTAATTGGCAATAATATTTCTGACCTAAAATTAGAAGATGGTCGCCTTAGCGACATCGCTCCAACCATTTTAGATCTAATGCAAATTTCTAAACCGCTAGAAATGGATGGCAAAAGTTTAATTGTAAAAAAATGACCAAAAAAGAATCGAAATTAGATTTCATAAAAACCTTAATTATTGCTCTAATTTGCGCTGGAATTGTGCGCTCATTTTTATTTGAACCATTTCATATTCCATCAGGATCAATGAAACCAAGCCTTTTGGTTGGTGATTATATTTTTGTTTCCAAATATTCTTACGGCTATTCTCGCTATTCATTTCCTTTTGGTTTTAATTTTTTTGAAGGAAGAATTTACGAAAAAAGCCCCAAGCGCGGTGATGTAGCGGTTTTTCGCCTACCTTCAAATCCAAGCATTAATTATGTTAAACGAGTAATTGGCTTGCCCGGTGATAAAATTCAAATGATTGATGGCAATCTTTATATTAATGGCAAAGCCAATTTAAAGTCTCCAACCACTGATTTTATTGATGAGGGCTATCTTATACAACAATTTACAGAAACTTTACCTGAAGGAAAAAAAATCAATATTCTCGATCAAAATCCTCATTCAAATGAAGATAATACTGGAATTTTTGAAGTTCCTCAAAATCATTATTTTATGATGGGCGATAATCGCGATAATTCGCAAGATAGCCGCTTTCTAAGCCAAGTTGGCTATGTTCCAAAAGAAAATTTGGTTGGCAAAGCCTCAATTATTTTCTTTTCCAACAATCAACCAACTTGGAAATTTTGGTATTGGCCAAAATCAATTAGATTTAACAGATTACTTCATAAAGTTAAATAAAATGTCAGAACAAACTCTAGAAAAATTTTATCAAAAAATTTCTTATAATTTTAATAATCCAAGACTGCTAGAAGAAGCCTTGACTCATCCAAGCCTAATTACAGAAAAGAAATTTAATTACCAAAGATTAGAATTTTTAGGCGATAAAGTTTTATCTTTGATTATTTCAGATTTTTTGATGAAAAAACATCCCAAAGAAAATGAAGGAGCTTTATCAAAAAGACAGGCCAGCCTTGTTTCTGGAGAAATGCTCTCAAAAATTGCCCTAGAAATTTCTTTAAATAATTTTATTAGACTTAGCCCTGGTGAAGAAAAACTAGGCGGAAGAAATAATAAAAGAAATCTTGAAAATGCTTTAGAAGCCTTGGTTGGGGCCATTTATCTTGATTCCAATTTTGAAAATGCTACTAAATTTGTTTTACATTTTTGGCATGATTTTTTACAAGAAAATATCGATCCACCAAAAGATCCTATTTCTGAATTACAAGAATTAGTGCAATTAAAAACTAAACTTCTGCCAATTTACGAAACCTTCAAATCATCCGGATTACAGCACGAGCCAATCTTTACCACTAAATTAAAAATTCCCAACGAAGATCTTGAATTTGAATCATCTGGAAAATCAAAAAAAGAGTCTCAAAAAGATGCAGCTAAACTTGCTTTGGAATATTTTTTGAAGAAATAGAAAAATCTTCCAAATAAAAATTGCATATTTAACTTGAAAAAAAATAATTTGTTTCAAATAGAAACATTTTTTTTAATTTATGTTAGAAACTCCTAGATCATTATTAACTAACGCATTAGAAAACCTGCTAGAATTAGCTTCGGGTTCAACTCCTGAAGGCCTATTAGCAACAATAGAACAAAACATCCGCCATCTAGATGCTGATCACTTTACTGAAATATCAGATGTAATTAACTTATATTCTACCCAAGAAAATCAACATATCGCCCTTAGATTAATTGAATTAGTGGGTAATTTTAATAGATTTGAAATTTCGAATGATGATAAAACCACCGGATTTAACGCAATTGTCAATAAAAAAAATCCACTGATTTTACAAGCCTTGCTTGAAAGAGGGCTAGATCCTAATTTAATTGCCCCAGATGGAAGAACTGCATTTGACGCAGCAGCAGAGCAAGGAGACTATATTAATTGCATCACAATTCTTGAATCTGGCTTATTAAGAGGTTTTGAAGATAGAAGACTTATTGATTTTGCAATTTTTCTAATTCGTGAATGCGAAATTTTTGAAAAATTTGCTCCAGCGGCTTTCGTTGGCGAAGAAAAACTTACAACACAAGAATCGCTGATAAATCAGCTCAAAAAATCAAAACTAGAATTACTAAAATCAGGCCCCGCTTCTGCAGAACTAAATATATTGGAAGAAGCGATAGAGAGTGTAAATAAGGAAATCAGAGCAACAACTTTAACAAGATCTCGCAATGTTAAATCCATGTCTTTTTCAAGACCCACAATTGCTACAAATAAAGCCGTAATCATTGCCAACAAAGATAACATTTCCTTGCCATTAGCGATGATTTTTGGAGATCAATCCTTAATGGAAATTGCAAGACAGCGTTACCTCGAAACAAAAGGAATAAGGCTAGAAGATGTTTTATTTGAGCCATTTATCACAATCTTTCAAGATACAATTCCGCTGCTATTTAGTCCAGAAAACTCTTACCAAGCCAATGCATCAAGATCAAGAGCTACTAGTTATGACTCTTCTATGCGCAGCAGAGCTGGCACTTCTGATTCGCTAGAAAAAAAACTGCCCTTCTTTACAAAAGATCTTGGATCCTTTGGTCGCTATAGCACTATTGATGCAACGCAAGTAACAGCAACCATGGGAGCAGACGTGACGACTTTGTTGGCTGAAAAACCTAGTCTTGTAATGGTTGCTGGCACTGGAGCTGGAAAGCCTGGTCTTGCAAAAGGGGTCGGCGCTGGATCAGCTGGTCTGCGATTACATCATTTAGTCGAAATAAGTAATGAGGGATCTGAATCTACAGTTAATGCAGCAAGAGCTGACTCACACCCACCAACACCTGTTGACAACACCCCTCCAAATCTAGCTGTCGCAAGAAATGGAGCACCTAGACAAGTTGCTCGAGTTATTACGGATAAGAGTTGCTGCGTTATATTGTAAACTGCTTTACTATTTTTGCCGTAAGTTTTTTTCCACCCTCTTGCACAAAAAAATCGATTTTTTTTACCACTGAAAAAATCGCCTCATAATTGCGATTAATATTATTTGCAATTGAATCGATTATAGCCTTTGAAACCTTTATTTGTCTGCGTGAAAATTGATTGGCTAATAATAATTTTATTGATTCTAGGCTCGGATTTTCAATTTCAATTTTAACAAAATTTTTAACTCTTGAAACCAGATCTTTTAATTTAAAATCTAAATTATTTTTAGTAGTAAAAATTAAAAAGGCATTTCCTTCCAAGCAGCAATTTATAAGGTGAAATAACAGATTTTCATCCATAATTTCATCAACATTTTCCAAAATATAAAACTTATTTCTTTCAAAAAAATAATTGAGATTAAAATCAGAAATTTCTTCTTTTTTGAGGAATTCAACTGGAAATTTTTGCGTGAAAATGCGCAGCATGTGGGTTTTTCCGCTCGCCGCTTCGCCCTTTAAAATCAAGGACAAAAAAGATGCGCTAGTAAAATCTTTTTGAGCAAAAAAAATCATCTTCAGTAAAATCATCAACGGTTTTTAGCTGCAATGGCAGTGAAAGCTGAATCAAATTATTCTTCAATTATTTTTGGCACTGCAAAATAATCATATTTTTCGCTTTTAGCATTTTGCAATATATCTTTAGTAATATTACCATCTTCAATAAGATCTTGAGACATTGGAAGTGGATTATCAAAAACTGAGGTCATTGGTTCAACCCCATCAGTATCAACATCTTTCAAAGTTTCAACCCATCCAGTAATATTGGTTAGTTGATTGGAGTAATATTCAAATTCCTCGTTTGCTATTTCAATTTTCGCTAAACGGGCAATTTTTTTAATATCATCTTGAGTAATATTAGACATAAATTATAAAAAAATTAAAAAACATGACTATTTTTAGCAGTAAACAAGAATTAAATCAAGTTTTACCAAAACTGGGGCGAATTATGGCTCTTGATATTGGAACCAAAAGAATTGGCATTGCAATTTGCGATGAAACCAGATTTATCGCCACTCCGAAGCTAGTTATAAACCGCCAAAGTAATCTTAAAGATTTTGCTGCGATTAATAATTTTATGACCGAAAATCAGATTGTTGCAATCGTCATCGGACTGCCAATTAACATGGATGGAACCCAAAGTGATATGTCAAAATTTGTAACAAATTTTAGTCAAAATTTCGATAATTTTCTAAATCAAAAATTTCCTATTTTACTTTTTGACGAAAGACTAACCAGCTTTGAAGCCAGACAAATAGCCTCTTCATCCCTTTCAAGAAAAAAGGAATTTTGCGATGATATTGCCGCGAGCTTAATTTTAGAAGGGTTTTTGCGGTTTGATTAGGGTAATTTATATCCAAATACAACTATAGCATATCCACTAATAAATCCGTTAATACAGGCTCTTTAACGCAAACTCTTTAACATAGACTTGTGTAAAAGTTCACCAATTCGGTTCGATTTAAATTAAAACAAATCATGGATAAAATCCATGATTTGTTTTAATTTAAATCGAACCGAATTGGTGAACTTTTACAGGGATGACAAGTGTGTTGATATGGCGAGTGCGCTGGGATAAAAAGTATATTATAATGACAATTATCTAAACGTAATTTAAGTCTTTTATCACAACTGTGGAATAAAACTTCCAACCGCTGCAGAGCCATTGTCTGAATTACTTTCAGGATTTTTTCTAATTTCTTTTCCCGCCAAAAGATCCTTGATCTCCTCACCACTCAAAGTTTCATATTCAAGCAAGAATTTTGCTAATTTTTCTAAATCATTTTTTTTATCTTTCAAAATTTCTTTTGCTTTATCTAGCGCATTTGCAACAATTTTCTTAACTTCTTCATCGATAATTCTTGCAGTATCGTCAGAAAAATCTCTGCTGGCGGCGTAAAATTTTGATTGTTCTTCAACTGAGTAATCAACCGTTCCAACCTTGTCGCTCAAGCCCCATTTAGTAACCATATTTCTAGCCATTGAAGTTGCCTGTGTAATATCTGAAGATGCGCCAGTTGTAACTTTATCATAACCAAAAATTAATTCCTCCGCAGCCCTTCCGCCCATTGCCACAATTAAATCATCATGTAATTTTGCCCTAGTAACTGAAAAACGATCTTCTTGCGGCAACCTCATCACAAGCCCAAGCGCCCTGCCCCTTGGAATGATTGTTGCTTTATGAATTGGGTCAGAATTTTTACAATTAATCGCGGTAATTGCATGCCCCGCCTCATGATAGGCTGTAAGTTCTTTTTCAGATTGTTGCATCACCATTGATTTTCTTTCCGGCCCCATCATGATTTTATCTTTGGCTTCTTCCATGTTTTTCATAGTAACCATTTTTTGGTTATAACGAGCCGCAAGCAGAGCCGCCTCATTCACCAAATTTGCTAAATCAGCGCCGGCAAATCCTGGAGTTCCTCGCGCAACGGTTTTTAAATCAATATCAACTGCAGCGGCAATCTTTTTTAAATGCACCGCTAAAATTTGTTCGCGCCCCAAAATATCTGGATTTTGCACAATAATTTGACGATCAAATCTTCCCGGGCGAAGCAGCGCACGGTCTAAAACATCTGGCCTATTTGTTGCCGCAACCACTACAACCCCTTGGTTTTCCGAAAAACCATCCATCTCAACTAATAATTGATTTAAAGTTTGCTCTCTTTCATCATTGCCACCGCCAACGCCGCTTCCTCTATGGCGACCAACTGCGTCAATTTCATCAATAAATAAAATACAAGGCGAACTTTTTTTAGCTTGCTCGAACATATCACGAACCCTACTTGCACCAACACCCACAAACATTTCTACAAAATCAGAACCCGAAATTGAGAAAAATGGAACACCCGCCTCACCAGCAATAGCGCGCGCTAGCAAAGTTTTTCCAGTTCCTGGAGAACCAATCAACAAACATCCGCGTGGAATTCTCGCACCAACTTCAACATATTTTTTTGAATCTTTTAGAAAATCAACAATTTCTGATAATTCTTGTTTTGCTTCATCAATTCCGGCAACATCCGCAAAAGTAACTTTGCCTTTATTTTCTTGTAAAAGTCGAGCGCGCGATTTTCCAAAACCAAATGCTCCACCCTTGCCGCCCATGCCAGACGCGCCTTTAGCAAACATTATCCACAGCGCAATTATCAAAATAAATGGCAACCATCCTAAAATTCCACCAATAATTTTTTCTGATTTACTAACTAAAGGAATCGCACTAACTTCAACTGATTTTTCTTGTAATTTTTCAACTAAATTTGGATATTCTGGTAAATAAGTATAAAATTTTTCGCCGCCCTTAAAAACCCCATATAAATCACTACCTTTAATTTCAACTTTTTCCACTTCGCTTGCATCGACTTTTTTCATAAAGTCACTGAAAACTATTTTTTTGCCCGCTAGCCCGCTCGGCCCAGTAATAGCCTCGGAAACAATCATTATAATAGCAAAAATCAGTAACCAGGTGATAAAATTTCTAATATTTGGACTTTTCATTTTTTATTTTTTTAGATAATCAAAGGCGTTTTAAGAATGCCAAGTAGGATCAATATAATATTTTTTCACCTTAATTCAAGTGGTATTAGCGCTGTTTTTAGGTAAAACTCGGTCTAATCATCCTCCCCTTTCAGGGAGGATCGATGAGCAAAGCGAATCGAGGAGGGGTT
>CALBSF010000331.1 GCA_937927795.1 uncultured Rickettsiales bacterium | reverse complement strand
ATCAGAAGTGCGATAGATTCCATTGTATCACAAACTTATACAAACTGGGAATTGATCTTGGTAGATGATGGCTCAACTGATGATGCTCCAAAGATCATGGAAGAATATTCTAAAAAATATCCAAATATTTTTTATTATCAAAATGAGGTAAATCGAGGACTAGCAGCAACTTTGAATATTGGTTTTTCAAAAGCAAAGGGTCCTTATTATACCTGGATATCGGATGACAATCTTTTTAAAAATAATGCCCTAGAAGTTCTATTAAAAAATATTGATGATAGCGATGTTGTCTATTCTGATTATGATTCTATAGATGAGCTTGGGAAATTTATTCAAGCAAACAATGTTGGTAATATTAAAAAAATAATTTTTAATTATGTTGTGGGTCCTTGTTTTTTATATAAAAAACAGTGTCACGAAGCTGTTGGTGGCTATGATGAATCATATAAAAGCTGCGAAGATTATGATTTTTTTTTAAAAATATATCACAAAGGTTTTAAATTTAGAGCCATTTCCAATAATTTATTTTTATTTAGAAATCATGGCGCCGCAATGAGTAGTAATTCTAAATTATTAATTTTAAATACAGAAAAAGCGGTTATACAAAATGCCATTAATAATGCCGCTAAAATTAGTAGAACCGACCTATCAAAAATTTATATCGATAGGTTTAAGAAAAATATCTATCAGTTTAAATGGAATTTTTTAGCAAAGTCTTTTTATTATAACCCTTTTTATGCTTTGACAAAAATTATTATAATGTTGCCTAAGATTTTGCTGCGAATTATATAACCTCTGGTGCTAGTTATTATGGCTTTTAAATACCGAGCCTAAAATCACACTTCGACAAGCTCAGTGCGACATCGAAAATTAGGTTTTAAAATTACTTCAAAAAAGATCTCAGGCGTCACACTGAGCTTGTCGAAGTGTGATTTTAGGCTCTTAGTTACAACAATTAGCAACAAAGGGGTATATAACCTCTGGGGTGCTATCTCAAACCAATCACCCTTACCCTAACCCTCTCCCCTCAAGGGAGAGGGGATTATATCGAGCGTGTTTAAATTAAAAGTTAAAAACAATCTCGGCACAATTCCCTCTCCCTTGAGGGGAGAGGGTTAGGGTGAGGGTGATTGGTTTGAGATAGCACCAGAGGTTATATACCAAATAAACTATCTGTTGATAACAATTTCCGTCATTGCAAGCGAAGCGTGGCAATCCATATCTATCAGACTTTCGTGGCGTCGATATGGATTGCCGCGCTTCGCTTGCAATGACGGAAATTGCCTGGATTTAATATCAATAGATTTTAGATTCACTATAGTTGAGAAAACTATTTTTCAGCAGTCAACCCTAAAACATCAATGATATCAAAAATTAAATTAATTTTTTTAGTAATAATTTTAGATTTTTCAACCATATCAAAATCTCCTTTTATTGGAAAAGTGGTCAATAATTCTTCTTCGTAAGGAAGAATTAAAGATACTTTATCTTCAACAAAACTAAACTCTATTCCTGGGTTTCCAAGTAAGTTTGATAATAAAATTAATCTCTCCATAAAGAGAGTTGTCAAAATATAACGGGCCTCGATTTGATCATTTGAATATACCTCAAATATATCTTCAAATTTTGGATCTTCCAGCCTTACATTTTTTATCTTTTTATCATCAAAATTTTTATTTAATTTAAATAAACTCAAAAAACCCTGATTCTCTTTTCTGATCACAGTTTTGGAATTGTATCTACGCTTAAGATCAAGCAAAATCACCAATCCAGTAAATTTAATTCTATCTTTAGGAATATCAAAACTACCCTTTGTAAGAAATTTTACCAATGAATAAATTATCGAATAATTATCAGGATCACTCACTAACATCAACTTTTCTACCGAGAAATTGACCCCGCTATAACTTCCACTTAAATTGCCAAAACCTTTTGCATAGCGAAGCTTCGGCAAAATATCAAATTTTTTATAAATTTTAGAAAGATTTATATCGCTTTTTTTATAAGTAAAATCACCAAAAAAACTGATAACCTGATTGATAAGATTAAATTCGAGCTTTTTTAAATAAAATGATGAAAAAAAATAGCTAATAATTCTAAATTCCACCACTCCAAGAATCATCAAAAACAGAACATAATAACTATTTTTTTCAGGATTATTTTCTTCAACAATTGGTATAAGAGCAAAATATATCGCAAGCACCACCAAAGCTTTTGCGATTATAGCGCATAGTCTATATACATCTCTTTTCTTTTTAAATAGCCTGAATTCAGGTTCAATTTTCTGAGAATAAAACTGCGAAAAGCCCTTCTCAATTTCTAACTCTTCAGTAAAATCCATATGTCAGACCAAAACTATTGACTATTTACAGAAAGTCTTTTGCATTAACAGTATTTTTAGCTAATTCATCAGCTTGATAAAAAGGCATTTCTTTAACACCAAGCAACTTAGCCACCAAATTTCCAGGAAAAATTTGTATGGCATTTTCAAAATCATTAACAGCTGAATTATAGAATCTTCTTGCCGCAGCAATTTGATATTCAACGTCACTATAAGATTTTTGAACATTAACCATGGTCTGATCTGATTTTAGATTTGGATAATTTTCTACCTTCATAATTAATCCATTCATTTTAGAAGACATCTGTTCTATGCTTTCAAAATGTTGCTTTATCGCCTCTGGGTCTTTTTTATTATAATTTGAAGATGCCTTTTCTCTTAAAGCAACAATTTCAGCGAATAATTCAGTTTCATGTTCCATGAATCTTTTAGCAATTTGTAAAATATTTGGAATCAAATTAAATCTCTGCTGCAACTGAACATCGATACCAGCCAAGGCCTCTTTGCATTTATTTTTCTTAGTTATAATTGAAACGTATAAGAAATATAAAACAATTAATAACCCACCAAGAATAAATAAATATTGTTGCATAAATTTTTATAAAAAAGTTAATAGTAATTTTATTTCAACATAATAATACTTTATTTTGAAGTAAAGAATTTATTTTTATTACAAAGTTCATTTTATAAATTTTTCCTCTTTGAGCTTTGCCCAATATTCAAGCCTCTTCTTAACATCCCTTTCAAATCCCCTTTCATTTGGATGATAAAATTTAGGGCGACTTTTTTTTAGCAATTCTTCAGGGAAAAATTCTTGGCCAGAAAAACAGTTTGGAGCGTCGTGATCATAAATATATCCGCCGCCAAAGCCCTGCTCTTTCATCATTTTAGTTGGGGCATTTAAAATATTTTTTGGCGGACTTAGATGAGTTGTTTTATTTGCAACTTCCATCACTTCTTTATGCGCCATATAAGCAGCATTTGATTTTGGCGCGGTTGCTAGGTAAATTGCCGCATAACTTACCGCATAATCACCTTCAGGACTTCCTAAAAAATCATAAATATCTTTTGCTGCCATAACCTGCAAAACTGCCTGCGGATCAGCTAAACCAATATCTTCTGTAGCAAATTTTGCCATTCTTCTTAAAATAAAATAAATGTCTTCTTTTGCCTCAAGCATTCTTGCTAAATAATAAAGCGCAGCATCAACATCAGAGCCTCGAAGCGACTTATGAAAAGCACTAATTAAATTATAATGAAAATCACCTTTTTTATCAAAATGCGCCGCGCGCTTAGAAATAAGATTTTGCAAATCATCAACACCAATTTCTTTTTCCAGTAAAAATAATTCTTCGCAAGCATTAAGTAAATATCTAGCATCGCCGCAAGCAAGACTTTTTAAAACCGCCCTCGCCTCGTTACTTAGTAATAATTTTTTTTCTAAAATTTTTTCCGCTCTTTGCAAAATTTTTTCCAAATCATTTTCATCTAGCGGCTTTAAAGTCAAAATTTTAGATCTTGAAAGCAAGGCAGAATTTAAGTGAAATGAAGGATTTTCAGTAGTAGTTCCAATCAATATAATCGTGCCATCTTCAATAAATGGTAAAAATAAATCTTGCTGGGTTTTATTAAAATGATGAATTTCATCAACCATCAAAACGGTTTTTGATGCAAATTTTCTAGCATTATCAACAATTTTTCTAATATCTGCCGCACCAGAATTAATTGCAGAAATAATTATAAATTCCGCCTCAATAATATTTGCTAAAGCCTTGGCAATCGTGGTTTTGCCAACACCTGAAGGTCCCCATAAAATCATTGAGGGAATATTTTTAGAATTTTTAATCAAAGAAAGTGGTGAATTTTCTTTAATTTTCACTTCCGCAAGTTCAATTCTTCCTTTCGCAAAAGAAGAAACCTTGATCGAATTTGAGAAACGAATCGCACGCAAAATTTCACGAGCCGCAG
>CALBSF010000330.1 GCA_937927795.1 uncultured Rickettsiales bacterium | reverse complement strand
AATTTAGCATTTATGTATTATGATTTAAAAAGATATGAAGAAGCTGAAAAATATTTTAAAGAAGGTCTTAGATCTGATGACTCAAGATGTGAGTATATGTTAGCATGGCTATATTACAAAAAGAGCTTAGATATGTATACATCATTAGGAAATAAAGATTATGAAGATAGCAAAGATATATTAAGTAAAATGCCAGATTTAAATATAGATTTACACAAGTCATTAATAGCAAAATTTGAATTAGAAGAAATTTCTGCTATTTCAAATGTTGCCGCAACCGCGTCCATAGCAGCAAGCTTGGTGGCAAGATTTTTATCAATATTACCTTGAGTATATTTTTTAATTTTTCTATCGAAAGATTCTTTTGAAGAAGTTGCTAAAACCTCTGGCAATAAAGAATATAATTCATTGGCAATTTTCTTAAAACGCTCTACTAAAGTTGATATTTCAGCTTTGGTTTGATTGCGAAGCAACCACATTACTGATCTTTCTAGTAACTTATTGGCACCAGTAAACATCTCTAATTGTAGCTTAGGATCAACTTTGCCATCCAAGTCTTCAATTTGTTGCCATAAATTTCTAAGCTCAAAAGAATCAAAAGCAATAATGAAATTTTTAATTACATCAGACAAAGCAAATCCGCTATTTTTGCAAAGTTGATTAATAAAAGTTATGCCGGTTTTATTTACCGCAAAATTGGTAATTTGCGTTGCAATAATTTCTTTTCTTAATTGATGATTAAGAATTTCAGCTGAGAATTTTTCTTGCATTGCTTTTGGAAAATAATGCAAAAGTTCATTTTCAAAATATTTATCTTCCAATAAATCTGAATTAAGTAAATTATTGTAAATATCCATTTTAGCATAAGCCATCATCACGCAAAGCTCTGGACGCGTTAAACCGACTTTCTCAATTTGTCTTTTTTCAATTTCTTTTTTGCTTGGCAAAAATTCAATTTTACGATTTAACAAGCCAGTTTCTTCTAAGGCTAAAATAAAATGACTTTGATCGCCAAGAGCTTGGAATCCTTGACTTAAAGCAACTGAAATTGCTTGAGTTTGAAAGCGATTATCCATCAAAACTAACTTGGAAACCTCGTCAGTCATTGACTCTAACACTTTATTTCTTTCTTCTAAATCAATTTTTTTATCACGCATCGCCGCAATCAAAGCGATTTTGATATTTACTTCATGGTCAGAACAATCAACACCAGCAGAATTATCCATTGCATCAGTATTGATTTTTCCTTTATTTAAAGCATATTCTATGCGACCTTTTTGAGTAAATCCTAAATTACCACCCTCACCCACTACTTTACAATTAAGCTCGCAGCCATTGATACGAATATTATCATTAGCACGATCACCAACATCTTGATGAGATTCATCTGTTGCTTTTACATAAGTTCCAATTCCACCATTCCACAGCAAATCAACCGAGGCTTTTAAAATCGCCTTCATCAAACTTGTTGGGTCTAGCTCATCTTCTTCAATTCCAAGCGCAGCTTTTACTTGAGGAGAAATTTTGATTGATTTTTCACTTCTTAAGAAAACGCCGCCACCTTGAGAAATCAATGATTTATCGTAATCATCCCAAGTTGAGCGCGGTAAATCAAACATTCTTTGTCTTTCAACAAAAGATTTTGCAGCATCAGGATTTGGATCAAGAAAAATATGCATGTGATTAAAAGCAGCAACTAGCTTAATATGCTTTGAAAGCAACATACCGTTACCAAAAACATCTCCCGCCAAATCACCAATACCAACGCAAGTAAAATCTTGACTTTGAGTATCAATTCCCATTTCTCTAAAATGACGCATCACTGAAATCCACGCGCCTTTAGCGGTAATTCCCATTTTTTTATGATCATATCCAACCGAGCCGCCAGAAGCAAAAGCATCACCAAGCCAAAAATTATATTGAGCTGAAATTGAGTTTGCTATATCTGAAAAAGTTGCAGTTCCTTTGTCTGCCGCAACAACTAGATAAGGATCAGCTCCATCATAAATTATTGCATTTTGTGGATGTAAAACCTTACCAGAAACAACATTATCAGTTATGTCTAAAAGACCACTTAAAAAAGTTTTATAACACTCTATTCCTTCTTTTTGATTATCATCGCGGCTAAAGCCGGTTGTATCGGTTTTTACTACAAATCCACCCTTTGAACCAAGCGGCACAATCACTGCATTTTTAGTCATTTGAGCTTTCATTAAGCCCAAAACTTCAGTTCTAAAATCTTCATTTCGATCAGACCAACGAAGTCCTCCACGAGCAACTTTTCCGCCTCTCAAATGAATTGCTTCAACTTTTGATGAATAAACAAAAATCTCCGCATAAGGAAGTGGCAAAGGAAGACCAGGAACTTCTTTACAATTGAACTTTAAAGATAAATAGCCTTTGAAGCCACCAGTTGGTGATGCCTGATAATAATTGGTTCGTAAAGTAGAGTTAACCAAGCCCAAAAATCTTCTAGCAACATTATCATCAACAACATCTTTAATTTTAGTTAAAGCTTCATTGATTTGTAATTGGATTCTTTCAATCTCTTGATTTCTTTGCTCAATTGATAATTCGATAAATGGATCGAATTTTTTCTCAAATAATTCAACTAACAATCTAGTAAAATCACGATATTTAACCAAAACATCTGATATGTAAGAACTGCTATATCTAAAACCAGTTTGATAAAGATATTTTGTATATCCGCGAAGCATAAAAACCTGCTTCCAGCTTAAATCTGCAGTAACCACCAAGCGATTTAGCAAACCAACCTGCATCTGGCCAGCCCAAACCTTATCGATGGTTTTCTCAAAATTTAATTTAATTTTTTCAGAAAATTCGTGATTTGATTTACTTAAATTTAAATGGAAATATTGAATCCAAATTTGTTTTTGAGAGCGATTTTTTTCATCTTCAAAAATAGTGACTGTGTAAGTATGCTCTTGAATTACATTAAAACCAAAACTTTCAAGAATTGGCATGATTTTTGAAAGAGAAATTTCTTGATTAGGGCTATATATTTTTAATTCAGAAACTTCTGCAGATGATATTTCAGATGATTTATATAAATTAAATAAAACTTTATTGGTTTGCAAACATTCTTCTATGCGAGTTATATCAATTGCTGCACGCCTAGAGTCAAAACGATTTTGATAGCTTAAAGAAAAAGATTTTTTATATTTCGCATATAAAGTAACTGCTTTTTCATCTCCAAATTTCGCTAAAACTGAGTCATGCAAATCATCAACCCAAACTCTGGTCATTGCGGATATTTTTTCCTCAACATCAGCCTCATCAAGCGATGGAATTGATTTATTGGTGCGAATAATAATGTGAAGCCTAGTTAAGTTTGACTCTGTAATTTGCACAAAAGAATCAGCAACTTCACCATTATAAACTGATGCTAGATAAGATTTTATGCGATCACGAAGTTCAGAATTACTGCGATCTCTTGGGGTGTAAATTAAACAACTTACAAAACGGTTAAATTTATCTTGGCGTGCAAAAAATCTTACCTGCGATCTGCCGCAAATAGCAACAATTCCGGTGGCATTTTTTAGCAAATCTTCTGAGCTAATTTGAAAAAGCTCATCTCGCGGATAGCTTTCCAAAACCGAAATTAAATCTTTAAAATTATGACTTCCTTTTTTATATCCAGAATTTTTAACA
>CALBSF010000329.1 GCA_937927795.1 uncultured Rickettsiales bacterium | reverse complement strand
TAAATGTTCTTTTATTTTTCCAGTTCCGGGAATTAGACTCATAATGCTTGAAAGCCCACCCATTTTTTTCATATTACGAATTTGCGAAAGTAAATCATCAAGATCAAATAGACCTTTTTGCATTTTTTTAGCCGCTTTTTCAGTTTCCTTTATATCAAAAATTTCTTGCGCTTTTTCAACTAAAGAAACTACGTCGCCCATGCCTACAATTCTTGAGGCAATTCGATCAGGATTAAATTCTTCAAATTCTTCTAATTTTTCGCCAACACCAATAAATTTAATTGCACAATTAGTTGCAGCCTTCATAGTTAAAGCCGCGCCGCCTCTAGCGTCGCCATCAAGGCGAGTTAAAATTGTTCCAGTTAAATTTAATTTTTCACCAAAGTTTTTAGCAACATTTATCGCATCTTGACCAATCATCGCATCAACAACTAACAATGTTTCGCTTGGATTAATTTCATTAGAAATTTCCACGATTTCATTCATCATTTTTTCATCAATGTGAATTCTTCCTGCGGTATCTAAAATCAAAACTTCATAACCGCCATCAATTGCTTTTTGTCTGGCTTTTTTAGCGAGCTGTAAAGGTTTTTGATCTTCAAGAAATTCATCAAAATCAACATTAATTTTTTCTGCTAAAATTTGTAATTGTTTTGCTGCCGCGGGGCGATAAATATCAAGAGATGCCAGCAAAACTTTTTTATGATTTTTATTTTTTAAACGAAGAGCAAGTTTGGCTGAAGAGGTTGTTTTTCCTGATGCCTGAAGCCCGGTCATTAAAATTATTACGGGAGGTTTGCTGTTAAAATTGATCTCAGATCTTTCGCTGCCAAGTAATTTTACCAATTCATCATGAACGATTTTCACAATCATTTGACCAGCAGAAACGCTTTTAACCACCTGCTGACCTTGCGCCTCACCCCTAACTTTTTCAATAAAATCTTTAGCAATTGAAAGTGCTACGTCAGCTTCAAGCAAGGCAATTCTAATTTCGCGAAGAGTGCTGTTTAAATCATCTTCAGAGATAAATTTTTTACCCGAAATGGTGTCAAAAATTTTGGTTATTTTATTTGAAAAATTATCGAACATTTTTTATTTTTTAAATTATTTTAGGTTATCATCCTTTAAAACTAAGTAAATCACCCTCACCCTAACCCTCTCCCCTCAAGGGAGAGGGGA
>CALBSF010000328.1 GCA_937927795.1 uncultured Rickettsiales bacterium | reverse complement strand
CATGAATGGTTTAAGCTTTTAGATTTGTCAAAAATAGATCTAGGAAAGGGCAACAGAAAAATAGTTAAACATGGTGCTTACGATTCAAAATATAAAATAATAATCCCAAAAAATTTAAAAGATGGAACTAGCCCTACAGTATAAAGATCAGGTTAAATTATTGCTTGATATATTACCTGTCGTTGCAAAAAGAAGATGCTTTGCTCTCAAAGGTGGAACGGCACTAAATCTGTTTATTTGGGATATGCCTAGACTTTCGGTTGATATTGATTTGGTTTATTTACCAATTAATGACAGAGAGGAAGCCTTTAAAGATATAGCAGCTAATCTGAGCATTATAAAAAATGATTTAGAAAAAATCTTAAAAATTAAAGTTACTTTTACCGAAAATAGTAAATTAATTTGCGGGAGAGGTGCTGCTATTGTGAAGGTTGAGGTTAATACTGTTATTAGAGGTTCTCTTTTTGATCCTGTAGTGCTTGGTGTAGTTAATGTGGTGCAAGATGATTTTGAGAAATTTGCTTCAATTTCAGTATTAGATAAATGTGAAATTTATGGTGGCAAGATTTGTGCTGCTCTTGATAGGCAACATCCAAGGGACATATTTGATGTAAGTAAAATACTTGGTGAAGGGAAAGGAAATTTTAACAAAAAAATCAAAGATGCATTTATATTTTATCTTTTAAGTCACAACAGACCAATAAATGAAATTTTATTTTCCAAAATTAATGACAAAAAAAATGATTTTAAAAATCAGTTTGAGGGTATGGCAAAAGAGGAGTTTGACTACGAAGATTTTATCGAAACTTCTAAAATTTTAAGAGAAAAAATAAGCAATTTATTTAGTGATAAAGATAAGAAATTTATTCTGAGTTTTAAGAATGGAAAGCCAGACTGGTCTTTGTTTATAAAGGATATATCACAATATCCTTCTATCAAATGGAAATTAGAAAATATCAACAATTTAATGAGCAATAATGCTGTCAAGCATCAAGCAATGTATAACAAGCTAATAGATATTTGGAAGTAGTATAAAATAACTAAATTATGCCTAAGTCTCACAAAACTCATTCTCTTATAGTTGTAATGTTGCCATTTGCGCCGAGATATAGTGCGTCTGAAACTCATCAGGGAGCTGCTGGAGAGGAAAAAAGAAATTTAGACAACATGATGCCTCAAGATAGGGAGCTTTATGAAATGGCTAAAGCGGATTTGGAAACTTTAGAAAAAAAATCAAAAAGTGGTTTTGGTGGAAAATTTAAAGGTGCCGCCGTTTATCCCCATGTTATTTATCCTGGTGAATCTGCGGGTCGTAATAGTTTAAATGCAGCCTTGGAATTTATGAATAAAAAAGGCTGCTCAAAAGATAATCTTAAAAATTTGGCAGTAAATATAACTGGTCATGGCAATCCTTCAACGATAGGAACAAAGTCTGATCTTTCTTTAGATCCTGATGGAATGACAGGATTGTCAACCATGATCTATGATTATTTGGCTGCTTCAATATCGAAAAAAACAGCTTTGTCTTTTTATATACTTTCCTGCAATTCTGGTTATGTAAGCTATAGTGAGGCTGAAGAAGAAGGAGAAGATAAGAGGCCAAAAAAAGTTACGGATGAAGCTAGGGTTAAGCGTAAAGTTTTGGATAAATCTTACGCTGGAAGATTTTTTAATGGTGTAATGAGGGCAATAGAAGATGACGGCGAAGAAAAAGTTGAAGTTAGTGTATCTGGTTTTCGTGGTTACATTGGACATGATAATAAGGGAAAAATGCGTGTATCGGCAAGGCGCGATTCCTCAGGTGTTGGTGATATCATAGGACCTGATCGTGTTAGATTTATAATAAGCAGCACTAATACTCTTGATGGAGATGTGGAAGTTGTTTTACCACAAGATTATAGGTTTAAGGTTCATGGTGTGGAAAAATCGTTAACTGCTCAAGAAGGAATAGACGCTAAAATAGGCATTATGCCGTCTTCATTAGTGAGTGCGGAAGAAAAGCCAAGAGAAGAAGTATTGACCGAGGCCGTGGCAGCATTAACTGATTTTGAAGCTCCATCGCGAGAGGAAATGATCTCAGGTGTTAATCTTGCCATGATGCTTTCTGCAGAGCAAAGGGTGCATTTTTTAGAGATGAAAAAACAGGAGGAAATGGCTAGTCAGATTAGAAGAAAAGAATTAGAAGTGTTTGAGAGCGTTTACGGAAAGGATGTAGTTGATTTTTTATCGCATAATGCTGATTGGTTTGAGATGTGGAAAATAAGAGAAGACAAAAGAGATGAAATGGTAGAATTTTTGCAAGGGTTTGATGATATAGAAAAATTCTGGCAAATGGCTGAAACTTTTACTCCGCTAGAATTTATTTTGAGATCGGAGTTAAGTTTTGAAGAGATGGCAGAAGTGTTCTCGGATAATTTGA
Source organism: uncultured Rickettsiales bacterium (assembly GCA_937927795.1). Classification (GTDB taxonomy): domain Bacteria; phylum Pseudomonadota; class Alphaproteobacteria; order Rickettsiales; family UBA1997; genus UBA2645. The sequence goes on along the minus strand of CALBSF010000328.1, from coordinate 10,946 downwards.
TGGAAATAATGTCTTGGGGGCAAATAAATTTCTTTGATTTGGTGGAAATTTATCGAACTGACAAAGATCTTTTTGATGCCTTGGATGATGACGATACAGAAGTTCTTATTTATGAAACAGATAAAATTGAAGAAACAATAGAAGAATATAGAAGACAAAAATCAGAAGATCCTGATACTAATCCATTCGATATATTTCAGGCAGCTATTAATAGAAAAATGGGAATAGATAATGGTTCTGATGAGGAAGGGTTATCAGATGTTTCGGAAGACGATGTGGTGTTATCGCCACCTCCTATTGCTACCACTGTAGTTTCTACAAAAAAAGCATTTCGTACTGTGGTGGCCAAACATAGAGGTTATGAAAGTGAATAGTATACAATTGTATCAATTCAGTTTTTGATTTTTTTGATTTTTCTAATAGCGAATTGATTGGTTCTAAGCAGAGTTTTTCCAAGTAAGGAAAAACAAGTATCTAAAGCTCTCATGCCTCAGACATTTCTTCAAAGTCAAGGTAGTAAAATCCTGCGGCCGCACCACTTCTTTCATTCCAGCCAAATCTAAGCTACAAATTTTTAAGTTTTTTGTTTTTTATCGAAGAAAAATTTCTAGCTAAGATTTGCTAGTCATTTCAAGAACCGAGCCTCAGATTTTCTCCACCTTTCCCTTCAGTCGCTTTGCTCCTTTCGGTGACTTTGAAAAATGTTCATCCAGTCACTTCACTTCGTTTCGCTCCTTGCTTCTGACGCTCGCCGCTGGGCAGACGGTTAAAGCAACAGCACTTTTTAAGTGCTTTGTTTTTAACCGTTATTAATCAATTAAAGGAGAAAATATGAAACTTCTTACACAAGAAATTTTAAAACAATTGCCAGCAATTTATGATACAACAAAAAAAGATCCAAATGATGTAAAAGTAATTACAAAATTCTTTTTTCCAGCAGGGGCGGCTTCTTGGTATGTTACTGAATATGACCCGATTGAAAAACTGTTTTTTGGATTTGCTAATTTAGGCGATGATGAAATGGCAGAATTGGGTTATTTTAGTTTAGAAGAGCTTGAAGGAATCAGACATCCAAAAATTCCGGGTTTAAGAGTAGAAAGAGACAAATTTTGGAATCCCAAAACTTCTTTGGCAGATGTTATTAATTTTAAAGTAAGATAGGAGGAAATATGGGTAGATATTATTCAGGAGATATTGAAGGCAAATTTTTATTTGCAATGCAGCCAAGCGATGCTGCTGACCGCTTCGGAGTTTCAGGAAATCAGGCAAGCCTATTTTATTATTTTGGCGAAGAAAATCTAGCGGAAGTCGAAGAAGAATTAAGAAATATCGCTAAAAGTCTTGGTGATAAATTTAGTAAAGCACTTCGTCTTTTTAATCATGGTTTTTGTGGAGATGATTTAAAAAGGCTTGGTGTTTCTGAGGATGATATAAGAGAAATTGCTGATTTTGATCTTGGCTTAAAAATTCGTAGATGCATCAAAAGACAAGGCTACTGTGAATTTGAGGCAGAACTATAAACCAAAACTACACCACACAAAACCCACTTCTAATTTTTTTCCTTATAAAGCGGTGTCAATTTAGTTTTTATTTTTTCAGCAGCAAATTGACTGGTTCTAAGTGGTGTTTTTCTAATTAAAGAAAAACCGGTCTGTGGGTTGGGGCGTCAGCCATTTGTTCTAAAGTCAAACTAGTAAAATCCTGCGCCCGCACCACTTCTCTTCATTCCTGGCGAATGTAAGCCACAAATTTTTGAATTATTTGTTTTTTTGATCGAAGAAAAATTTCTGACTAACATTCGTCACTCATTCGAGAACCGAGGCTCGGATTTTCTCCAGTTTTCCCTCAGATAACTTTTTCTCTTCCGCTACGCTTCAAAGAAAAACTGATCTTGAGGTGACTTTGAAAAATGTCCATCCGCGCCCTAACGCTTCACTTCGTTTCGCTATAGTTCGCTCCTCCTGACGCTCGCCGCTGGGCAGGGTTTAAAGCACAGGCACTTTGCAAGTGCTTTAAACCCTTATTAATAAATTAATTAAAATTTATGTCAGACAAAGAACTAATAAAATCAGCTTTTGAAGCAAAAAATATAAAACTTGTCAAAGTTTTATTGGATAACTCAAACCTAGATGACTTGCTTAGAACTAGTTATTCATGGGGTTGCAGTTTAAGGGATATTGGAGCTTTTTATAATGCCGCAGGATTTAATTTTATTTTGGATTATTTCTATCAGAAAAAGAGGCTAGATATTGTAAAAAAGTTTTTTGGTAATTCATCAAAATTAAGTGATGCCTCAGCTTTTCTTGATAAAAAAAATTATAAAAGATTAAGAAAAATCACGCATAAAAACTGGTGGATTTTAAAAGATCATGACTGCCTCAGAGAAGCTATAAGACACAATAATTTATTTATGGTTGAGGCCTTGATCCAGTTGTATAGAAGCTATAATTATGATTTTCAATTTGTAATACCAAGTCTTCGTTACTCTATAGAAAGTAATTTTAATGATGAATTTCGTGGCAAAAATCAAGATTTTAGAGTCTTAAAGCTACTCAATAAAGAATATGATAAAATCCCTCAAATTTTAATTAATTATCTTTTTTCGGCAAATAATAAGGATTTAATCAAGGTAAAACTTCAAAGAATAATAGAAATTTTTAGATTGAAAAAAATCGACTATTACGAAAGCCACATCCTTAAATCTTTAGACAACAAAGATTTATTTTTCTTCCTCTACAAAAACACCTCAAAAACGCAAAAAAGCCAGTTTTTCAACTTAGGCTATTATTCAAACATGATTTCTTTGCTCGAAAGAAAGCTGCACGATAGCTATTGCGCGATAGACAGGGAGGTTGCCCTATTTTTACTCAAAAACAACCTAAAAATCATCTCTAAAGCTAATTAATTAAATTCTAAAACATATGAAAGAACTAAATCAAATTATCACCGCCGAAACAATTAAAAACTTTAACACTGAAAACTATCTTGAGCAGGCTTTAAATGAAGAAGTTAAGCTTTGGGTTTCAAGGAATTTAAAAAATTACCTAGAAAAAAATGCAGAAAATCGTGACGAAATAGAGCATATTATTGACTATTTAAACAGCCCAGAAGCTCCGCCAAGATTGCAGAAAATGAGTTATTTGCAGGCAAAAAGCAATGCTGATAAATGGCTAAAAGCGCAAGTTAAAAAAGGTAAAACTATTGATGAGAAAGAGTCGGATATTGAGGTCTTTTTAGATTTTGGCGATGGATTTAAGATTGTTAAATTGATTGGTGAAAATGCTTATAAGAAAGAAGGTTTTTTGATGGGTCATTGTGTAGCAAGCTATTATCAAGGCAAATCAGAAATTTATTCTTTAAGAGATAAAAACCACAATCCTCATGCTACAATTGAGGTTATAATCGAGAGAGGAAAAATTAATCAGGTAAAAGGGAAGGGCAACGGCTCAATTCACCCGCTTTACATTCGCTATATTTTAGCTTTTTTTAGCCAAATAAATCTTGAAGTTGAAAGCTACGAATTAGGAAGATTGGGATATAAAAAAATAGAAGATCAAACTTTTGCAAAAGTTAAAGATATTAAAGGGTTGGCTTTTTTACAGGTGAAAGAGTCAAATTATATCTATATAAACAGTGTTCCTGAAATTTAGAGGATAAGGGCAGGGCAACCTAATTATCGGGGGTTGCCTTGTCCTGTTGGCTGTTTTCCGCTTTTTTGTCGTAATAGTTGCTAATTTCTGCTACTGTTATTCCAATTACTATTCCCACCGCAAGTATTGCCGTAGAAAATTCTGCTCTTGCTTCAGAAGGTTTTAATGAAAGAAATAAAGAAACAATAATGCAATATTGCAATAAATATTGCCTAAAAGAATTTTTCATTTTTTGAAATTTTTATCTCATTATTTCTGATTTTTTTATACAGTCAATTTCATGTTTTTTTGCTATAAGTTTCTTTCAAAAGACAACTTAAAAAACAGAAATTCCCAGTTCAAAATAAATCATGTATTCTCTTTTGTATCACAGTTTTTAACTCAAGATATTTTACAGCGAAGCTGCATAAAAATAAGCACACCCAACGCACCTTGTAGGTGCAGGTTTGTTAATTCATGTGAAGATAGTGATTTGTAGGGTAGAGCTAGTATTTCTTTAAGTAATACTATAAAAATATTACTCAGGTTACTAGCGATATACTGCTGTATTGCAAAGTTTGTTTAAGGTATGATTTTATTGAGGGCAGGCGTGTATTACAAAGTGTAGTTGTTTTGATAATTTATCGTTTTTATTACCTATATAAACGATAAATTTACTTAAAATACTTCAAGCAAAATGACAAAGGTTCATCACTTTTAGTAAATAAGTTTTTAAGGAAGATTAAAAAAGATATGTTAGAATCTAGCTTTCTTTTTGATTTATTTTTTAACTGTAGTTGCAAAATTTTAAGATCAAAATCCAATTCATAAATTTCATAAGTTGTTAAATGAGACTGGAGCAAGAACAATTGCACTTAACTGCTTCTGATTTAGTAGGTAACCTAAATTGTAAGCACTTAACATATCTTGATGTTAAAGTGGCTACTGGTGAAGTTTTAAAACCAAAGTATTGGGATCCACTTTTGGAAATACTTAGAGAAAGAGGTTTCAGACATGAACAGGCATTCATAGAGTATTTACGTGCCGCAGGATTTTCTGTTACAAAAATTGAAGGTGTAGAAGTTTTGGATTCTAGTGTATCTGACACTATTGAAGCAATGAAAATGGGTGCAGAAATTATTGTTCAAGGCGCGCTAAAGCATGGTAGATGGGCTGGAAGAATTGATATATTGAGGCGTATTGAAACTCCAAGTATTTTTGGTAATTGGTCCTATGAGATTATTGATACTAAGCTTGCACGAGAAACTAAAGGTGGAACAATCCTGCAGTTGTGCCTTTATACTTATCTGCTTCAGGAAGTTCAAAAATACCAACCGGAGTACATTTATGTGGTTGCTCCATGGTCTAATTATGAGCCACAAAGATTTAGAGTTTCTGATTATTATGCTTATTTTCGTAAAGCAAAATTTGCGATTGAGGATGCAGCAAAAGTTGAAATATCTTCAAGTACCTATCCAGATCCTACTCATCATTGTGAAATTTGTCGTTGGCAAGATTCATGTGACAAAAGAAGACGAGATGATGATCATCTGTCATTTGTTGCAGGTATTTCTAGAAACCAGATTACTGAGCTTAAAGAGAAAGGAGTCGGTAAATTAAAAGATTTGGCTGAATTGCCAACACCAATAAGTTGGAAACCGAAGCGGGGTGCGGTTCGGTCATATGACAAAATCCAAAAACAGGCTAAAATCCAAGCAGATGCCAGAGAAACTGGAAAAATGTTACATGAATTGCTGTCGGTGGAGCCAGGATTTGGTCTATACCTTTTACCGGAACCAAGTAAAGGTGATATATTTTTTGATTTGGAAAGTGATCCATTTGTGGGAGAATTTGGTTTAGAATATCTCTTTGGCTATTGTTATAAGGAAAATGAAGATTTGTTGTATAAAGCGGAATGGGCTTTAGATAGGGAACAAGAAAAATTAGTGTTTGAAAGATTTATCGATTTTGTTTGCGAGAGGATAAAGCAGTATCCAGATATGCATATATACCATTTTGCATCTTATGAACCTGCGGCTTTAAAAAGATTGATGGGGCGTTACGCTACCAGAGAAAATGAAGTTGATGATTTATTAAGAAGAGCAAGATTTGTCGATCTTTACTCAGTTGTTCGCAACGGATTAAGAGCTAGTGTGGAAAGTTATTCCATAAAGCAGATAGAGCCATTTTATGGTTATAAACGCAATGTTTCATTGAGGCAGGCAAATATAGCCTTAACTAGATTAAATTCTTGTTTAGAGTTTAATGATAACGAATCTATTTCTGATGCAGATAAAGAAACAGTTCTCAACTATAATAAAGATGATTGTTTATCTACAGAGGCTCTTCGATCTTGGCTTGAAGAATTGCGCACTCAATTAATATCTGAAGGATATAATATTTTTCGTCCTCCACTTAGCGAAAAAGAAGCTAGTGAGGAAATTTCTCAGCGTCAGGAAAGGATTAATAAAATTGCTGAAATACTGACAAAAGATATTCCAATTGCCAAAGAAAGTCGTTCAAGTGAGCAACAAGCAAAATGGATTCTTGCAAATATTCTGGATTGGCACAGAAGAGAAAACAAAGCTATTTATTGGGAATTATTTAGGTTAAAAGCCTTAAGCGAAGAGGAGCTTATTGATGAAAGGGCAGGTCTTTCTGGGCTTGTCTATGTGGGTGAAATTCCTGCTACTGGAAAGACTAAGATTCCTACTCATAAATATCATTTTCCTCAGCAAGATACAGATATAAGAACTGATAAGGATTTATACTGTGTAGGTGGAGAAAAACTGGGAAGTGTTGCCGAAATTTCTACTGAAGAGAGAATAATCCATATTAAGAAGACTGGCAAAACCATTGATATACACCCAGCTGCTGTTTTTACTCATGAAATTATTCGATCAGATGAGCAAGCGGATTGTTTATTACGCATAGGTGAATATGTCGCAAATCATGGGATTGAAGGTGAAGGCAAATATTTAGCTGCGCGAGATTTATTAATGAGAAATTTACCAAGAACTCGTGGGCAGCTTATTCAGAATGAGAACGAAACGGCTAGTACTGCTGCCATGCGGTTATCAGAATGTTTAGAAGGAGGAGTATTACCGATACAAGGTCCTCCCGGAACAGGAAAATCTCACACTGCTGCTAGAATGATATGTGGCTTTGTAAAGCAAGGTTTAAAGGTTGGAATCACCGCAAATAGTCATAAAGTTATTAGAAATCTTTTAGATAAAACTTTAGAAGCATCGAAAGAGCTAGGTATTGATGTTTGTTGTATTCAAAAGGCTAAAGAAAAGGAAGATGACCAAGATAAATTATTATTTGCGAAAGATAATCAGGCACTTCTTAGCTCTATTGCTTCAGGAAAATGCCAAGTGGCAGGGGCAACGGGATTTTTGTGGGCGCGAGAAGATGCTTTTGAAGCTGTAGATGTTATGTTTGTTGATGAAGCAGCTCAAATGTCATTAGCTAATGTATTGGCTATTTCACACGCTGCAAAACGATTAATACTTCTGGGAGATCCTCAACAACTTGATCAGCCAACCCAAGGAACTCACCCGGATGGAACAGGAGTTTCTTCTCTAGAACATTTGTTAGGAGATCATAAAACAATTGAATATGGTAGAGGATTATTTCTTGCAGAAACTTGGCGTATGCATCCTAAAATTTGTGGTTTTGATTCGGAACTTTTTTATGAAAATAAATTACATTCAAAGGAAGAATGCCGCACCCAAGTAATTATTTCCGATGGTAATATAAAAGGGTTCGGTCTGCGTTATGCAGGCGTTTCTCATACAGGTAATAAAAGTTATTCTCTTGAAGAAGCTGAAGCGGTAGAACGCTTAGTAAAATCAATTTTGAGTTCTAACTCACGCTGGATTGATAGATATGGAGTAGAAAAGAAGATCACAATTGAAGATATACTTATTATTACTCCTTATAATGCTCAAGTGTTTGAAATCCAGCAGCGGCTTCCAAAAGCTCGTATTGGCACTGTGGACAAATTTCAAGGACAAGAAGCTCCGATTGCAATTTATTCTATGGCCACCTCAAGTCATGCGGATGCACCGCGCGGAATGGAATTTCTTTATAGTGCTAATCGTTTTAATGTAGCCATCTCTCGTGCTAAATGTTTAGCTATATTAGTTTCTTCTCCGGAAATTTTTGAAGCAGAATGCAGAACTCCGAGACAGATGCAGTTGGTCAATGCTTTTTGTCGTTATCTGGAGCTAGCAGAAAAAATCTAAACTTTATTTGCTCACCAGTCTTGTTGTAGTAAGGACCGAATATGTTTGGTCAATATCAAAATATTTGTCCTTAAGAAGTCTAGCCTGATATTTTTCTGGCAAATATATTCCCCATTTAGAAAAACCAATCAATGCTGGTTTTTCTCTTAAAAAGTGGATTATATGAGTATCAATATTTGGCAGAAGCGTTACCAAATTTTCCCATTTACTGATCAAATCTTGTTTTGTAGTTTCTATGGTAAATTCCATATCATAAGCTGAATTTTTTATTCCAGCAATGTCCAGAAGAAGTTTGATTGTTCTGTTGATTCTCGTGCCAAAGAATGTATAAAACTCTAGATGTTTTTCTTTTACTAGGATGGGACGCTCTGTTTGAAAATTATGAATATCAAAAACAGAAAATTCTCTTCGGAATATATCCATCTCTTCACGACCTAATGGATCAAGAAATTCGTAAATATCCTGAGAACAAAGAATTTGAAGCATCTTCTCTCTTATTTTGTGATCTATCGTACCGCCTTCGCCAGAAAACTTTGGTGGTTTTCCGTCTTTTGCAGGAGTTACTTCTATTTTTTTAGCCTTTTGATCAACGAATTTTATTTTCCAGATTCTTGCAGAGAGGAGTATATTTTCGTCTTCCTCAATTTGAGGTGAAAATGGAATATCACCAATTGTGATGCCAGCGTTAACTACTTTGAAATTTTCTTCTGTCTTAAATACGCTGTAAAAATCTCTGCTGTTTACGACTTTTTCTCCTTCGATGCCAATAATAACTTCCTGTTGTAACTTTTCTAAAAAATCAGTTTCAATCAGATGGTTTATAATTTCTTCGATTTCAGATTTTTCAATTTGTTCAAAGGCTGCGTTTGCTTGGAGTTGATCAATCAGATCCGTCAATTTGATGCCAGAGTGACCCTTTACTATCGATAATGTCTGATGAAGTAAAATATCATAAGGCCTATCATTTTTTTGAGGAGGTTCAATAAACTCTTCTTTGTATAACAACCAACACGCGATTGATTGAAGCAAACTCCATCTATCTGTGGCATATAATTGCAAATTACTATTTACTCCTTCTTTTCTACCACTTCTGCCAATTCTTTGAATTAATGATGCAATGCTATGGGTGGCATCAATTTGCACAATTTTATCAACCGTTCCTATATCTATACCAAGTTCCAGTGTAGATGTGCAGCAGATACAAAAGCTGTGTCTTTTATTATTTTTAGCAAAAAATTCGACATATTCTCGCACCTCTTTATCAACCGAAGAGTGATGCGAAAAGTAATTATCATGTCCTTTTAGTCTTCGGGATATTCTCTTTAATTTAACGGCAATCTCTTCAACTCTGCCTCTGCTATTGGGAAAGATTAAAGTTTTACTACTTGCCGTTTCGTTATATAGATTCTTTAAAAGATCTTGAGATAATTCTTCGCCATCACTCTTAAAATAGCCGAATGAGACGCTAATATCCTTAGCAGTCTTATCCAAAAGCACCTTCGTTTTTGATGCATTGCCAGTAAACTTTTTTGCTTGATCATAATCTCCAATTGTGGCCGATAATCCGATTACACTAAATGATTCTGAGTTAATTCTCTGCAATCTTGCTAAGAGTGATTTTAACTGAGTGCCTCTGTCGTTACCAATAAAAGAATGAATCTCGTCAACAACCACATATTTAAGATTGGAGAAAAGCTGTTTTACATTGAAAGGCTTATTTACAAACATTGCCTCCAAAGATTCCGGCGTAATTAAAACAATTCCACTTGGATGTTTTAGTAGTTTTTCTTTCAAGGTTTTATTTGATTCTCCATGCCACTTTGTAACAGCAATATCAAGATTCTTACATAGTTCTTCAACTCGATAAAACTGGTCATTGATTAGTGCTATTAAAGGTGAGATATACAAAATTTGAACCCCAGGCTTTGTGAAATCTAATTTTGAGAGTATCGGTAAAAACGCAGCTTCTGTCTTTCCTGAAGCAGTTCTTGATGCTAAAATAAAATTTTCATCGGATGCCAAAATTCTTGAGATAGCAGCAGCCTGAATTGGTCGTAAGCTCTCCCAGCCTTTTTCATAGATAAACTTTTTTATAGGTTTTGAGAGCAATTCAAATGACATCAGAATTCCTCAACATTTTCCATTGCTGAGTCATCAGGTCTTTCGTCTTTTATTTGGATTTCGCCAAATATTTTTTTCTTATCAACTGAAGGATTCTGACGAATTAAGTTTAAGACATTCAAATAATCTCTAATTACTTCTCTTGGAGTTAAAAACTCTGAGGCACCTGGCTTGTTAAAAATTTCTTCCATGAATTGATGAATTTCTTCATCGCTGATTGCAATTTCAGTTTTGTAATTAAACTCAAATATTGCTTTCAATTTTTGCAGCAAAACAAAAATCTCATCATGACTTATTGGAAGAAGCTTTATGACTGGTTGTGCAAAATCTCTAATTTCAGAGGTCTCAAACTTATTTGTCACAAGCCTTGATTTTAGAGCGTTATAACTAAAAAGACCTCTGCGCTCATTTTCCAACACTTCATTGGTTCCAGCAAAATTAAAAAACAGATTAGATACTTTGCCCTGAAAGCAGTCATTGTAGATAGTAAGAATTTTCTCATAATTCTTTTCTCTTACTGCGGAATTGGAAATTTTATAAAGATTAATAGCCTCGTCTAAATTTATCATAAAACCGCTATAACCGATGCTAACAAAAAGTTTACAGAAATTCTTCAGCATGTCATAGTAATTCAGATCATTTACTATTTCTCTTACTCCTATATCTTGTCTTGCCTCGGTTTTGGTTTTGTATTCACCCTTAAGCCATTTCAGAGCATTGCGCCTTAGATTATCATCATTTTTGATGAAACCCTCATAATACTTAATAACTACAGTTCCGAAGTCGAAACCTCCTACTTCAGTAATTTCATTAACTGTTTTCAGGATATTGTTTTGGATTAGAGGCAAATATTTTTCGTCACGAATGTCAGTAAGTGAAATATTATTTTCTTCAGCAGATCGGAAGAGCACACGTCTGAACTCCAGTCACATCACGTTATCTCGTA
>CALBSF010000327.1 GCA_937927795.1 uncultured Rickettsiales bacterium | reverse complement strand
GAGGTTCTTCCAATCACCCCAGACGGCTCAACCAACACAATCGTCACACAAACCGCTTCAGGAATTGATCAAATAAATATCGCAGCTCCAAATGCTAATGGACTTAGCCATAATAAATTTGATGATTATAACGTTAATAATAGCGGTCAAGTCGTTAATAATTTTTCTGGTAAAAATCAAGCAGAAATTGCTGTTGGCTTAGGTGCAACTGCTGTTACTCAAACTCAAATTGGTGGGCTTGTAACAGCAAATCCTAATCTTGAATCTGCTGGAAGTGCTAAGGTAATTCTTAACGAAGTTACTTCTGGAAATACTTCTCAGCTTTTAGGTTACATGGAAATTGCTGGCACAAAAGCAGATTTAATTTTGGCAAATCCAAATGGAATTACATGTGCTGGCTGCGGATTTATCAATACTGCAAAACTTTTAATGGTGGCAGGAAGCAGTAATTTTGATCAAAACGGCAATCTTCAATTTAACTTAAAAGAACAAGCTAATCCTAATCTTTACGTTCCACTTATTACAATTGACGGTCTTGGTCTTGATGTTACCAGAACAACTGGAACTCAAATTGTTGCATCTTCAGTCAAACTTCTATCTTCAATTTTTGGAAGTGATAATAATTCCTTAACAATAAGAACCGGCGAAGGTAAATATGATTATAACTCCAAAACTATTGCCTCTTCTGGCGCGAATCCCGAAAACGACAATTTAGGGTCGTCTTCTCCTGTTTTTGCAATTGACGCATCATCTCTTGCCAAAATTCAAGCTGGTCAAATTTATTTAATTGCCACCAAGCAAGGTGTTGGGGTAAAGATGGAAAGTGAAATTTTAGCTTCGCAAACTCTTAATATCGATGCAAATGGTGATATTTATTATAAAAGCATTTCTGCTGGCGATACTGCAACGCTTCGATCAAGCTACGCAATTCAAACCATAGATTCTAACTCTTCAATTTTAGCGCCAAACATTAACATTACCGCAAATCAGTTTAACAATTTTGGCTTAGTATCAGCATATAATTTAAATATTCAAAATAGCGGATCTATCAACAATTTTGGAAATCTTGAAGCGCTAAATTTAAACATCAGCAGCTCTTCTAATTTGCTTAGCACAAGCATCAATAACTCTGGTTTAATTTTTGGACAAAATTCACTTGCAATATCGGCAGCAAATTTAACCAATAATTCTTTAGGAAGAATTTATTCCTTGCAAGATTATCAAATTACTATTGGTAATATTTTAAATAATTTAGGCTCTATTACTTCAGCAAAAAATTTAACGCTAAGCTCAAATCAGCTCGATAATTCTGGATCAATTGCAAGTGTTAATAATACTAATTTATTTGCAGCTCAGCTTAATAATTCCGGATCAATTACGGGCGGCAATAACAGTAATTTATCCACAACAAACTTAACTAATTATGGTGAAATTTCTGCAAGTGATTATTTAACTATTAATACTTCTTTAGATTTAACTAATAGCGGCAATATTCTTGCCAATAAAGCCCTAAGAATTTCTGCTAATAATCTTGCTAATGCCTCTGGCTCTGCAATTGCTTCACTTGAAGATGCCTTAACCTTATTGGTTGGTAATAATTTACAAAATAGAGGACAGCTTTCTTCGACAACTGATTTGATAATTAATAGTAATAATTTAACTAATATTGGAGATATTCTTAGTAAAAATAAATTAACCATTAACACCAATAAATTAGTTTCAAATTTGGGAAACTTTCAAAGTGTTTCTGATTTTAGTTTAACATCGGTAAGTCTTGCAAATTCTGGTGCAATAAAATCCTTTGGTAAAAGCACCGTTATTTCAAACTCAATTGATAATCAAACTGGTGGCCTGATATTTACTAATCTAGATTCCACAATCACCTCTTCATCATCTTTTGCAAATTCTGGTAATATTTTTACAAATTCTAAACTCAATTTAAATTTATCATTAAGTAATAATAATGGCGATATTTTTGCTAGCAGTGATCTTTTACTAACATTGACGGGATCTTTGACGAATTCTGGAAATTTAAGTTCGCTTGGAAAGCTTGATATTAATGGCAATTCAAACATTACAAATAATAATCAAATTTTAAGTAATGGCATTTTAAGCATTACAGCTGCAAATCTAAACAATAATGGATTGATTCAGTCAAATGGAGATTTATCTTTTAATTTAGCTAATTTAAGCAATTTAAGTAATATTATTTCTGGTGGAGAGTTTGATATTATTGCATCAGAAAATGTTTTAAATGGCGGCACTCTTAAAAGCGCCGATAATTTTACAATCAATGCTGGCAGCTTTTCTAATTTGCCATCTTCTTTAATTTTAGCAGAAAATGATTTAACAATTCGCGCTTTAAGCATTAATAATCAAAATACTAAACCATCAAATTTAACTATTAATTCAGGCATTGTTTCAGCAAAGGCAGCGGTAAATCTTTTTACTAATAGTTTAAATAATAATTCAGGTTTAGTTACAGGTAAAACAACTTTAGTTTCTGCGCTTAATGCTGGCAATGTTAATCTTTATAATAGTCTTGGTGCATTTATTTCAACGGCGGCAATTAGTTTAAATCTTGGTAATATTGACTATACAATCACCGGAACTGTTACGGCGAGCAATATTGATATCACTGCTAATAATATAACTAATCAAGGCAATGTAACTGCCACTGATTTTATCAAACTAAACGCTACGGGAAATAGTGGAGCTGCTCAAAGTGGTAATATTATTAATGGTTTTGCGGGCGGTGATAATTCTAATATATCGCTTACCGCTGGAAGTTATGTAAACTTAATTGCTAAAAATAATATTAATAACTATGGCACAATATCAGCAACAACTAATTTAACACTTACTTCGCTTTTTGGATCAATTAATAATTATAAGAATATATTTGGTGGTAATGGTGTTGCTAGCCTTAATGCGCTTAGTGGAGCATTTAATAATAACAATCAAGTCTCATTATTTACTGCCAATAATAACGCTATTTTTAATAGCAAAGATCTTAATAATACTGGCGAAATTTCTGTTGCAAATGATCTAATTACCAATATCACCAATAATTTAACCAATAATCCAACCGCATTGATTTGGAGTGGACATGACTCAATTTTTAATGTTACTAACACATTCTTCAATAACCAGGCCGACATTTATGCTGATAGAAATTTAACAATTCAAAAAAATTCATCTACTGACAATAATCAAAATAAAACTAATCTTGTTCAAAATATTTCAGGTAATATTGAAACCTATGGCGGCGATATAAAAATCAAAGCCAATAGCATCAATAACGCCAGAACTAACTTTGCCACGCAAAATCAAGAGCGCTTGGTTTATAGTGTAAAAAGTGGCAATAATTGGCATGATTTAACTGAATATAGCTTTTTTGGCAGCAATGGAATTGAAGGGGTAATATTTTCTGGCGCCAATGCGATAATTGAATCGGGCGAAATAAAAAATGATGGCAGCTCAATTCTTGCAACAAATAATTTAACTATCAATTCTAACTCTTTAAATAATACCTCGCACCATGTTTATGCTGGTAATAGAGAACATTATTTGGGAAAACATGATTGGGCATTAAAAGGACGAAGTGACTGGAAATATTATGGTGGCGGTAAATGGAACCACCATTCTGAAAAATATACTTATACCACGCAACTTTACGCCAACGCCTCTATCAAATCCGGCGGCTCTCTAGTTGGCTCTATAGCAAGTCAAATTAACAATACCACTATCGCACAAAATACTTCTGTCAATACTACTAAAACCAAGCAATCTCAATCAACCACTTATAATCAGGTTAACAGCTATCAGCTTGCTCAAACTGGAGTCATAAACGTTGATCTATCATCAATTACCAATGCCATAAGCAATAATAGTGGCGAGTCTTCTTTGACATCTTCAAACCCAACAATAAATTCTCCATCAACAAACACTTCACCTTCAAACACAATATTTTCAGGAAGCTTAAAAATCAATCTCGATAAAGCAGCCACAACTCCCTTAGTTGAAAGCAGAAGTCAATTTACCGATGTTTCAAAATTCTTTGGCAGTTCTTATTATTTTGAGCAACTTGGATTAAATGGATCATCAGTTCTAGCTGATATTGATCGTCAGGTTCGTGTTGGTAATGATAATTTAACTAGCTCAATTAGAATGCTTGGTGATTCCTTTATAGAAAATAAATTAATTTTAGATAAGGTAAAAACTTTAACCAATGATTCATTCTTGCTTTCTCAAAACATCTCTAATCCTAATCAACAAATTAAAGAGCTTCTTGATAATTCAGTCAACCAATTTGCTGCACTTGGGCTAAACGCTAAAGATGTTGCAATTTCGGGGCTTACAACTGCGCAGGTAAATTTACTTACTAAAGATATTGTAACTTTTGAGTTAGTTACAATTGACGGGATTAGAGTTTTAGCTCCAAAACTTTATTTAAGCCAGGATACAAGAAACAGATTGCTAAAACCAGACTCACTAACAAATGCAACCGCCATTGCTAGTTCAAGCACAATCTTTGGTAAAGATAATGTTACGATTGACTCACCTTATGCCAATCTAATCAACAATGGATCAATTGCTAGTGGTGGAAACTTAAATCTCAATCTTGCTTCACTCGCCAATAAAACCAATTCAATTGATCAATCACAAATCATTGCTAAAAATAATTTAAACATAACTACTAATGTTGGCGATATTAAAAATATTGGAGCAAATATTGGGTCAATTGGCTCTTTAACCCTTAATGCAACCAGAGGAAACATCATCAATACCGCAATTGTTCAAACCAATGATGCTAATCTTTTATCGCAATTAGACGATTCTTATATAGTTGGTTTTGGCGGGGTGGGTAAAAACTTAGGTAATATTTCTTCAGAGCTTTTACAGCATGCTTCAATTAAAGGAGGAGCTGTTGCTATTAATGCGGCTAATGATTTTAGTAATTTGGCGGCGAATGTTAGTGCAACAAAAAATACTGTTGCGGATGGGCAATTAACTTCGGGTAATTTAGAAGTTACTGCTGGAAATGATATTAATATTGCAACACTTCAGCTTCACAACAGAACTCAAACAAGTTGGGGAAGTGCAAAAAAAGGTGGAACCTCAATTACTGATACGTTGAGTAATGTGGGTAGCGAGATTTCCAGCGCTAACGATCTAAACCTAACCTCAACCGGACTTTCTGAAAATGCCACTACCGCTAATATTAATATTGTTGGTAGCGATATTAGCGCCAATAACAATCTATCAATAGCAGCTAGTAACGATGTTAATATAATGGCGGCTCAAGATACATCATATACAGAAAATCGTTCTCATAGCAAAGGTTTAACGGTGCAAAAAAGTTCAATTTCGGTGAATCAAAGTTTAACCAATGTTCATTCTTATCTAACGGCTCTTGGAGATATTAATATTACTTCCGGTGAATCTGTTGCCCTAGTTGGAGCCAATTTAAGCTCAAATAATGCTAATATTAACGCTGCTAAAAATATTAATATTTTATCAGTAGCCGACCAAACTTATTCCTACTCAGCTACTTCAAAATCAAGAAGTTTAGGTGATTTAACTTCAAAAATTATTTCTCCATTAGGAGAAAATCAATTGGGAGAATCTATTATAAAAGATATGCCAGTTGTAAGTGGATTATTATATGGAAATTTAAGTGCTAAATCAAATTTAAATGAGAGAAATAAAATAACCAATCAAGCTAGTGATATTCACACAAACGGTAATTTAACTTTAGTTGCAAATGATGATTTAAATATCACGGGATCAAATCTAGTGGCAAATAACATAAGTCTTTCCACCAACGAAGGAAATATTAACATTAAAAACACAGTTGATAGTGATTATAATAAATCAGAATCTCGCTCATCAAAAACCACTTGGAGCTCAGTTGGTGCGGGCATAGCCCAAACATTAGTGGCAAGTGCTTCATCTTATCTTACTGCAATCAACCCAATAACTTTGCCTTCGCAAAAGTTAGATAAAATTAAAGCTAACCAAGAAAACTCTAAAGAATTACCTCAAAAACAAGAGCTGCATCAAACAACATCTATGGATGAAACAATTATTTCATCAAATTTTATTTCCAACAATATATATCTTACATCCGCTAAAGACACCAACATAACTTCTTCAAATTTAACTGCTCAAAATAATTTAATCATAAATTCAGGAACATCATCAGCTGGTTCAACTAATATTTTGAGCGCAAGTGAAAATGACTACACTATTTCTTTCGATCGAAAGAAAGCTCCAAGCATAGCAGCCACAATAAGCAACGGTCTTACCAAAGTTGTAAATGACATGATGCCAACTATAGATTATAATAAAAAAGATAAAACAAAATCTGATGATGAAGTTAAAGAGCTTGCTTATGATGCAAATTCTTTAAAAATCGAAAATACAAATAAAATTAATATTGCAAGTAATCTAAGTGCAAATAATAATTTGAATATTACTAGTGCAGATTCTAACTTAATTAGTTCTAGTAATTTAAGCGCTAATGACATAAATCTTACATCAATAAATTCATCAACCACTATTACTAGTGCTCAAGATATATCAACCACTTCAAGTGAATCTATTATTAAAGATTTCAAAGATTTTTCAACCGATTACAATCGAGGAAGATTTTCGGCTAACTCAAACTCAAAAGTTATAGAAGAAACAGTGGCAACCCAAAATATAACCCAAATTAGCAGTAATTTAAACGCTAAAAACAATATTGCCATCACCAGTAATAAAGACCTAAATATTTTAAGCAGTAACCTAAATGCAGGAACTAATCCAAGTGCAACAGATTTGGGATCCATATCTCTAACATCAACAAATGGTAATGTGAATATCCTTGCATTAAATAACTTACAAACCACCACCACTCAAACCAAAGAAGGAACTCAAACCCTTTCTTTTGGAATTGGAAATTCTCACATTGACACCGCTTATGCTGAGAAAGATGCAATTGATGCTGCAAGAAATCTAGCAGATGCAAAAAGTCAATTAAATCGAATTGAAACTAAGTATAAAAATAATGAAGCAACCGAAGAGGCAGTAGAAGACGCTAAAACAAACCTAACAATTGCATTAGCTAATCTGGCTTTAGCTGAAGTAAAACTAGCGGCATCTGTAGAAAAATCTGCAGCATCAATAGGAGATCTTTACACCGGTTTTTACGGAGATGTTCGTCTTGAAACCACTGGAACTAAAACAAATAGTTCAACCTCATCATCAAATGCAATTGCAAGTAATCTAACTAGTAATGGCAATCTAACTATAAATTCAGGTTTAAGCCTTACCAACCAAATAACTAAAGATCTTGGCAACACTAAAATTTTGGGAAGTAACTTAAATTCAGCGGAAGGTGACATCACCATAACCTCAAAAAACAATACCACCATCCAAGCCTCAAAAGACACCTACAAAGATTCAACCACCTCAAAAACCTGGAATGAATCTCTAACCCTATCCAGCAGCGCAGGAAGCGGAACTGGAACTGCAATAGATAAAATAGTAACCGCAGCCCAAATAGCCCTAGGCGCAGGAATATCCAAAAGCCAATCAGACACCAACTCAACAACCTACAACAATTCAAGCTTAACCGCACTAAACGGAAACATAAAAATCAATAGTATCGGACAAAGCAATATAAATAATTCAGAAAATCCAAGTAATACAGAAAATCCAAATAATACAAACAACAACCAAACCACCGCAATAAAAGGAGCCAACCTTCTAGCAGAAAACATCACTATCAACACCCAAGGAAACCTAACCCTAGAATCCCTACAAAACCAATACACCCAAAAAAGCAAAAGCTACGGCTTTAACCTCGGAGCAGGAGCAGGCCTAGCAAATTCAGGATTAAACTCAGTAAACCTAGGAATAAACTCTTCAAACTCAAATAACGACAGATTATGGACAGATAACCAAACAACAATAATCGCAACAAATAGTGTAACAATTAACACCAAAGACAACACAAACATCACAGGAGCCTTAATCGCAAATGCTATAGTAAATAACACCCAAACAAATCAAGACAATCAAAATAATCAAACAACAACACCATCAACAATAGATCTAACCAAACTAACAGATCTAGGAAACGTTACCATCAGCACCAAAACCCTAACCTTCAAAGACCTAAAAGACCACGATAATCAACAATCATCAAACTCAAGCTTTAGCACCAATATCGGTAAAGGAATATCAACAAACGAAGCATCAAACCAAACCACAACACAAAGCCAACCAAACCCAAACCAACAAAAAAACTATTACCCAAATGGATCAACAACCATAATTCTAGGCAGCCAAGGACAAATAAAAGAACAAGAAACAAAAGCCACCATTGGACAAGGAGTAATAAACACTAACTCAACAATAACATTCAACTCAAACGGCGATGCCACCACAATTGACAACAGCAATAGCAGCAGCGAATTAACAAGTAACAACGAAACAACCAATAATCAAACCATAAACAGAGACATCAACAATTCTCAAGTAATTACTAAAGATACTACCACAGCAGCATTAGATGTTAATATCACAATAGATAATAGAATTCTTGCGGCACCTTTTAGTAAAGAGGCTTGGGATCAACTAAAGGATGATCAAAATAACTTTGGGAAAAATCTAAAAACATCCATAAAAGCCCAGGCGCAACTAATAGATGCTCCTTTAACTTTAGCTGCAACAGCAGATATTCCTCTTCTTAGTGAAGCAGCAAGCCACTTTGCCACCAAAAATGGTGGACTAGCGACTCTTGCTACGCAATTATTTGGCTTAGGTTATATATTAAATTCCAATGATTATAAGTTAATTACCGTTAAAGAAGGTAATGCAAATAAAATTACTTTAGCTTTAAAAGAAGAGTCTGAGAATCCGGGTAGTAATGTTTTTAAGCTTGGTCAAAGCAAAGATCTTGATCAAGGATATCTAATAGTAACAGATAAATTAACTGGCGAAGAGAAAGCCAGGGCTAGATTTGATCTTGCCTCAAAAGATTTGCAAAATATTGACTTCATGGATTACCTAACCACCTCTGATAACGGTAATCATGGTATTAACAATACTAATGCTGAAGGATATCGTAATGGCAGAACTCAATTAGGTAATTTGCAAAATATAAATCCTAAAAATAATGAAGGAATGTTTGTAATTGGCTCAGCTCCAAGTCACGGAGTTGTTCCTGATATGATTGAGAACCTTTACAATACAGTAACCGGATTATTGCCATTTGGCAGCTATCTAAAATCTGGCAATGTAATTGCTGGAAATGAATTTAGAGGAATGCAATCTACAATAAAAAGCACTCCACAAGTTACTTTAGACCAAGATCAATTTAATTACTTAAAATCACAAAATATTAATCCACAAATTATTAGTAAAGATGGCAATTTCTACGCAATAGAAAATCCTCTAAAACTATTAAGATTTGCTGATCACAGTAATGGCGTTGATCGTGATCAATATGCTTTTCAAAGTCTTTATCAGCCCAAAACAACGGTTGGTCAAATTATTCAAATTATTTCTCCTCCAGCGCTTACGGGTTCTATATTAAAGGTAATTGAAGGAGATCCGCAAAATAAATCTTTTGCTGCTGGGGAGTATTATGATGCAAAATTAAAACAAACTGTAGCTCTTCCAGGAGCATTCATCCAAGCTTATGGCGGAGCAACTGGAACGCAAAGACTTGGTGAGGCTGCTAGTAGGGTAGGGGTGTGGATGGATCACGTGGGATCAAAAGCAACGGGCGATCTAAGTTATGCTAATGGTCAAATAATCAATCCTGGCGATCCAGTTCCAAATTTAATGGGACTTAACTTTCAAAATTTAAACGATATTACCAGTTCAATTAAAAACACTGCATATCTAGATAATGCCGATAAAAGTCCCCATGGAACCTATATCTGCAAAGGCTCATTCTGCGGTTATAACGGGTTTGACGATCTTAAAAAATTTCAACAACAACCAAATCAATAATGAAAAAATCTTTAATTCAACTTTTTATTGCTATAATTGCTTTGAATTTTCTTAGCTCTTGTACATTAGCAGTTACTAATAAGCTTTGGGGTCCCAATCTTGGTTATGATGAAATAGAAAGTTTTTTTATTGATCATGAAAATCATCGGATAGTTCTTGTAGGAGAAGCTGGCTATGCCACAAAAAAAGGTACTAATCATTACTCCATCACCGACAAATCCGGCAAAGTCTTCAAAGTATTCCAAATTAGCTTAAAAAGTGAGAGTGGGGTTTATGCAAGTTTTTATAACAGCACTGCAAAAGGTTCTAAAGTAGATAAAATATGGATTGCCTTTGGAATGAAAAATTTGTCCAAAGATGATCAAAAATTTCTAAATGATTTTAATGAAAGTGGCGGAAAAAAAATTGGAGATTTTGGCTTTTACTTATCAAAAGAAAATGATGGTAAAATCACCCGCTACCCCTCCTCAAAAGAAAAATTCCAAAACATCTGCTCTAAAACCAACAAAGACCCAAATTGCTCTGCCATAATAAAATTAGCCAGACCATGGCAAGGCCCAATTTCAAATGCAGATACCATCCCCAAACTTTTTGGTAAACTAGCAATCACTCCACTTGCCATTGCTGCAGATATTGCCTTAACCCCACTTAATGCGGTAATCTACTTAATGGAAAATCGACCCCATAAATGAAGTAAGTAATAATATAATAAAATTGAACCTTAAAAAAAGCGAGTTATGAGCACAAATAAAATAACTATATTTATTATGATTTTATTACTCATAAGCTGCGCTAATTCTAAAGATCCATACTTTTAAAAATACCCAAAATTTATGAAAAAATTATCACTTATAACATTATTAATATCTCTATTCATCATTACTGGTTGCGTTAAAAAACAATATCAGTCGCCTCTATTTGATGCAAAATTTGCAGAAGAATCGCAGGCTGTAAAGGACTTGCTAATAAGTCAATTTCCAAAGCCACCAAGTGGCTTTAAATGGATCATGTTCCAAGGTGTAGCTTTACGCCAGCCAATTCATTGGAGTCAATATAAAACAAATAAGGTTTATACTTCCTCTATAGAATCGGTGGCTAAAAATGGAACATTTGAAACAGGTCTTACCATACAAAGAGTTAGTAATATAAAAAAAATAACAAATATATCATCTCTAAAATATATCGTAGATTATGTAAAAATTTTTGAAGCTGATAAAAATAATAAAACTCTAAAATTAAGCTTTGGAGGTACTAAGGAAGGCGCAACTATTATATATAAATATCGAAATACACTTCCTAATCTGAAGCCAGTAATAGTTTATAAATATTTACTAGCTAATGAGAAAGATGACTACGCGGTAATTATTACCATTGAATCTACAGAAAAGAAGTGGAATAAAATCTGGAAGGATTATGGGTTGGTGATTTTTAACAAAATTTCCGTTCTTCCTTATTAGAACTGATTATAAGAAATTTAATATATTAAATATTTCAAATAACTTAATTAAAAAAATGCACCAGATTCACTTTCATAAACCCTTCGCAGGTCGATTTGTAATGCCGACCCTGTACATGAACATAAGGACGTGGTTGCAAACCGCGTCCTGCTAAGAAAAGCGCCTTGGTTTATAAAAGTTTTAATAAGAATAAATAGTCTGTAAAAAGCAAGTCTGAGAATATAGATAAATTGATTAATAATTTCCTTTATTCTCATTAAAAATTAGCGGCAGAAATTTTCTTTAAAAAAGAAGAAAGAGATACTCTGGTGCAGAATTTCGCCAAAAAAGCAATGTAGGATTTTACCTCACAAAGTTTTGAGAAAGCGAAGATAAGAATTTTGGTTAAAATTATTATTTTAGCCAAAACCCTCCAGTTGAATGTTTCTTAGAAGCATAAGACTGGTTAACTTTTTTTTAAAAAAACTATGAAAAAAACACTATCATTAATTGTAATCGCAGGATCATTATTAACCACTTCAGCTCATGCTAAAACAGAAGGAAATTACTTCGGCTTTGATGTGCTGAGAAGTTCTGCAAAAGTTAAAAACACCTCCACTCTTGCTAGTGACAATGTTGGCAGTTCTGAGCCTTATTACAATCACGGCAAAAAAGATTCGACTTATGGCTTTGGTTTAAATTACAAACATGCTTTCAATTTTAACAATTTCTTTGTTGCGCCAGGAATTTCTTATGAGTTCTTAAATAACGATTTAAAATCTGGTTATGGCAGATCAAGTGATAATTTTTTTGCACAAAGTGTAAAACTAAAAAGCTCGGTTAGTTTGAGGACAAATTTTGGTTACGACATTAGCGACCAATTTGCCGTATATATTCCAGTTGGAATTTCACAATTTTACTACGACATCAAAACTACTGATGTTGTCGGTGGTAACTCAATTAATACAAAAAAATCTAATAGTAAATCAGCTGCATTTATCGGTTTTGGTTTTTCTTATGAGTTAGTTAAAAATTTGGTAATGAATTTAGAATATAATAAATATCAAAACCTTAAACTTACTTCTGAAGTTGCGACCCTTGAGGGCGGACAAATCAGCGCCAAAACCAATGTTGATGTAGTGAAGATTGGTTTAGCTTACAGATTCTAATCAATGAAACCACTGCGCTTGTCAACTGTCAACGGCAGTGGTTTTCCTTGCGGGTCGGCATTTGTAATGCCGACCTAAAGTTCATCTCTTTTTAAAATTTGACATGAACGTAAGGACGTGGTTGCAAACCACGTCCTTCTAGGGGCAAAAAAAAGATCTCGAAATAGTTGCTAAAACTGCCGAGAAATATTTTCGAGGCGAGAAAAATGCAATTACTAAATTAACAGAAAAACAAGTTCTAAAAATTAGAAGCCTTCAAAATAAAATTTTTTCTCATGAGTTGGCTAAAAAATACCCGTTACCACCTCACACATAAGAAGCATTTGTGGATAATAAGAATGCTTTGAGTTATATTGGGATGATGATAAAAAATTAGAGAAATTGCGCCCAGTGCAGATGAAATTGAGAATATTTCAACTGATTAAATAAGTGTGCCAAGTAAAAATTAAAAACAGAGTTTTTATGAAAAATGATTTTTCCGATAAGCACGCTCTTATAAAGGATGCAGATCTTGATTTGCTTGCGGCAGTGGTTTTGCTCAAATACAACTTGATTGATCAATTCGCATATTTTTCCTCTCAAGCAATAGAGAAATATTTAAAAGTTTTGCTTATTGATACAGATCCAGCATATGAAAATTCCGATTTACCAGTTAACAGTGCCGGAAATCCTTATATACCAAATTACAATTCTATTGACACTTTTTTACGAAGTATTTTTGAGGAAAA